>CAZTRJ010000016.1:0-24859 GCA_964616615.1 uncultured Dehalococcoidales bacterium | reverse complement strand
CTCCAGCCACCACTATTATTAAGATAAGTAACAGAATATTGTTCTGGTAGAAATTAACCATCAGTGCCCCGAAAATGGCAAGGAGAAGGACTAAAATAAGAAATAGGAATGACGGAGATAATATTTCACTTAGTTTAGTCGGGGTCGAGGCGGAGAAACCCCTGTCTCGCTGGTAGGCAATGGGCATTAAGATTAAGGTGAATATGGCTAAAGTAGCCATTATGGGAAAGACTGAAATTGGCCTAGAGATACCAATATCCGGCAGGGCAAAGTTGGCCATTACCCCGGAGAACATAATAAAGGCAAGGCTCAACCCCACCGAATACAGCAGACTCTCTATTACGCCTATATTATGGATTTTGAGTATTCTGAGAATGAGAATGCCGGGGACGAAGGTAACAAAAATAAAGCCAATGATTTGCCTTAAACCAGGGACATCAAAGCCTAAACCAGCCAGCCCGATTAATCCTAATGTAGCTAACAAAAGAGCCAGCGATAAGCTCAGGCATCTTTTGATTTCCCAATCATTAGGTGGAATTACTTGGTACATATTCTTTCCTTGGAAGCCTTTCCCAACAAAGGCGTTATGTTAAATTATCCCCCTTCGCCTCAGGAAGCTTTCTGCCCTTGTCCCTCCCAACAAGCCATAAATTCTCTTGGCAAGGGGATACTTAAAGTAATATCTTCGGCACCTTATGCCTCCGATGAATCTCAATAGCTTAGTAACTGGTTTCCAGCGGGGACGAACACCTGACAGGAGAGCATAGAATACCAGATTGGACAAATCCCCAGGATACTCAACCCAGGGATAGAGAGACCGGTCATAATAGTTCTTAGGAGGATACTCCTCACGTATATACGGACTGCTAGCCCACTCATCAATAGTACTCGGCTCCTTTAATCCCCGTCTTACACACTCCAGATATAATTGTGAGCCTGGATACGGGCGATATATTTGCGGTCCTAGTATGTAGAAAGAGTAATCTATTTTTATAATTTCATCAATCAATTGAAGGGTTTGTTTATAATCACTTTCCTCTTCGCCGGGCAATCCTATCATAAATGAAAAATTAGCCTTTATCCCCGCCTGGCTCAGGCACCTTGCCGCATTTAGGGTATCCTCGACAGTGATATCCTTTTTCAGCATGTCCAGAACCCTTGGTGAGCCTGATTCCGCACCCAGTCCTAATATTTCACAGCCACTCCTTTTCACCCTTAACAGGAACTCTTCTGAGCCTAAATAATCGGGATGAAAATAATCGGCACGAACGTTGGCAAACCAGCTAAAGTTCAGCCCCCCTTCCTCTATACCATCTATAAGCTCCCTTATCTTCCTCCGGTTAGCGAAAAAATCTTCATCTACGAACCAGATACGCTCTACCCCCAAGTTAATGAGCCTCTTAATATCATTCAATACCAAATCAGTTCGGCAGTGTCTATACCTCGTTCTAAGAATTGAATTTATGCAGAAGGCGCATCGGTGGGGGCAGCCCTTGCTGATTAGGAGAGGCAACCCATACTCAGCCAATCTAGACATCTCTTTTAGACTCCTATCAGGCCTGACACTCTCCAGTAATTTCCAGTCAATAGGAGGCAGTTCATTGACGTCTAGAGGTTCCCGCTCAGGGGTTAGGGTCACATTATTATCACCACTTCGAAAGGCTAGCCCTTTAATGTGAGCCGGCTGAAGGCTACCTTGCTTGATGGCTTCAAGTAACTCAGAGAGGGTAATCTCTCCTTCTCCCTTGACGGCGAAGTCTACGAACTCAGATTTTGCCGTTTGTTCGGGATATAGGGTCGGATGTACCCCACCCCATATTATAGGAATAGAGGGGTTATATTGTCGCACCAGCCTAGATATCTGGAGAGCATTGGGTATTTGGGCACTCATCACGCTAAGTCCAACACATAAGACATCTGATAACTCTGATTCTATCCTTCGGAAAAGGAGGGGCATATCCCTGAAATGGAGGGCGTCTAACAGGCAAACTTCATAGCCATTATTGACCAGCCATGAGCCCAAATATAGAATACTTACCGGCATATTGAATATGGTAATTCCTTCGGGAAAACTGGGATTGATAAGAAGAACCTTCTTACTCATCATCTTATTTGGTAGCATAGACATAGGGGGCAGACCCCTTTATATATATCTGAGTCCGGAACTGTCTCGACTCAAGGTAAGAAACTATACCGGGCAATTGGGGTTGTCCGTCAGGCAAAACATGGTAAGATGCAATAGATAGCTTTATGCCGGGAAAGGCAAGGACCTTTTCCGCTCCCCTCAGGGTTTCAAGCTCGGCACCCTCCACATCAATTTTGACAAAATCAACGCGGTCAAGCCCTAGCTTGGATACTATGTTATCCAGGGAATCAGCTTCAACCTCAATATAATCTCGGGAGCGGTAGGAAAGGGAGTGATGCACAGAAAGGTCTTGAAGATAAAGCCTTACTGTCGTTTTCTCATTATAAATAGCCTTGCTTATGACTTTAACATTGGTCAGGCTATGGCTTTCTATATTGCGCTGAAGAAGGGCTAGATTCCTTGGTTCGGGTTCAATAGCCACCACCAAACCGCTATCTCCGACTAATCTGGCTGCCTTCATGGTGAACATTCCGGCATGCGCTCCCACATCTATAACAATATTGCCTTCCTCTGGACGGGAAAATTGCTCGTATACACAATCCCGGAAAACCTCAATGAAAACAGGCATGCTGTCTCTAGGTATAATCATTTCAGTTCCAAGAGAGACTACCAAGCAGTTACCGTCAGGCATAGGCCTTACCCTCACCACAATACCATAAATGAAGTAATAAAAGGCAAAGGTAAGTAATCTGGACTTGGTTAGCTTGGAATCAAGCCATTCTCCTGCTCTTACTCTCAATCTCCTCGGCGTAATCTTTCTGGCAACATCGACTAGCATTTTTGATTTCTATTCATCAGGCAGAATCACTTGCTGATAGCTTTATTTAGTGAACAATAATGACATAAATCCATGTAAATTGAAAACACCGTAGTCAGCCAAACTGTAACCAAACTTAGCCAGCATATTTATGTAGTCTAACTTGGAATAAGGATATTCTTTTTCCCAGGTAGCTCGACCCATTTTCTGCCATAGCCAACAAGCCCTTCCGAATAAAGAGGTCTGGTTAGGCTGGAATAAAAGTACCCATTTGTTAGATATCCGACAAAACTCGCTTACTATATCCAGGGGAGGATTCTCAAAATGTTCCAGTAGACCATCGGAAAAAACCAGGTCAAAGGAATTATCAGGAAACTTAATGTTTCTGGCCTCCATTAACAAAACATCCTTGCCTGGCTCAAGACTAAATAGCCGGTGGCAGACTTCCAGAGCAGCTGGCGAGCTATCAATCCCTATTGAATTGAGGTATCCCAGGGTACGAAACATCGCCACCGTAGAGCCTGAGCCACAGGCAACATCAATTATCTTTGAATCTCTGGCCAATCCTATTTGATTAGCTATCCGCTGGCAAGTTCTGGCTTGATTTTGCTTTAGCCGGTCAAAGGGAAGCCTTGGACCTTTATACCCTTGCCAAATTTCATCCCAGGTTTTCGTCATTAAACTCTCCCCTTGAATTTGTATTGCCTAACCGTCCTATGAGAACCGTTCCCTCACCCACTGGGAGGCATTCTTACCCATTTCCTGCCTCAGTTTATCATCCTTTATCAGCCTGACTACGGCTTCAGCTAAGGCACCAACGTCCCGGAGAGGGACAAGGAAACCAGTTTCACCCTCTTCTACCACCTCGGGGTGTGGCCCAAAATTAAAGGCGACCACCGGCTTTCCGCAGGCTTGGGCTTCGACCAAGGGAATGTTAAAGCTCTCCCATATTGTGCCCGTAGCGTAGATATCACAGGCAGCATAATAGTAGGGAAGCTCTTCAGTGGGGACATAGCCAGCAAAAATCACCGAACTATCAGCTATCTCAGCTAGCTTCTTAGAGTAAGCAGGCAAGATATGCTTGCCCACTATCACCAACTGTGCTGATGGAAGCTCACACCTTACCAAATTGAAAGCCTCAATGAGTAAATTAAGCCCCTTGTAGGGTACAATCCTACCAATAAATAAGATGAGTGGTCTACTGCCTAGATTATATTTCTGTCTAACTCCTGAGCCATCTAACCCTTCGTGGAACCTGGTAGTATCAACCTTATTATAAACAACCTCACTGTCCAGACCGACCTCTTCTTTGAGCTGCTGTTGAATATAACGGCTCACGGAAATGGCACTATCAGCCCTCTTAATAGTCCAGTTGGCCAAGAAACTGAATATTCCGGCATAGGTTTTCGCCACCAAACCGGGGAAAAATCCCCGATTAATCGTCCCATGATTATAGTAGACGAATTTTACCCCATAAAATTTCTTGGCTAGATATGCCAGCCAGTTCAGGGGGTAATGATGACTGTAGATAACATCAAAATCCTTCAGCCTGGGGACCCACTTCAGTGCCTTGTAGATGTTAAAGGGCATAGTTAGTTTGTACAGCCTCTGCAACATAAGATTCCGAGGCATTCCCATAATTACAATGGGTATATTTTGTGGTATCGTCCCATCTGCCTCCAGAGCAAATATAGTCACCTCATCACCATTACTCTGTTGTTCGGTGGCTACCATATAAACGACCCACGGACCACCACCAAATGCTGAAAATATTGGCAGCAGATGCGCAATTTTCATATTTTAAGCCTTTCCATCTCGTAACGCCTTTGACAAAACTAAAGCTGTTACTTGCCAATAACCTCATCAAATATCTGTTTGAGTTTCTGGTTCCTGTAGTTAACGGAATGCTTCCCTGCCTCTACCTCCTGCCTCGCCGCCTTCCCTATCTTCCTTCTTAACTCCTTATTCTCTATCAAGAGGCTGGCTTTCTCCACCAACTCCTGTATTACCTTGGGGTCAGTGCTCAAGCTCGCATCTTTCCATTGTTTGGGACCGGTCATGGGACGGGTGGCATAGTTCCCTGAATAATACGACACTATTTCGGAGCTTCGAATCACAAAGCCGGTTACCCCATCGGTTACTAACTCCCGGTTACCATATACATCGGTGGTTATAACCGGCAGTTCATAGCTCATTGCCTCCAAGATAACCCCAAACGGCGTATCGTGTCCCGGAAACAGAAAAATATCAGCCGATTTATATTCCTGTTCCAGCTCCTCCCAGGGGATTGCTTTCTCCATAAGCTTTATGTTGCTAAAACTCTGGCACATTTCTCTATGCCTCTCTGGAATTTCCGTTCTGAGAACCAGCTCTAGGTTATCGTATTTTTGATTAAGGATAGCAAAGGCTTCCAGAACCTCTTTCCCTCCCTTAAGGTTGAAGTTGTAGTCGGCGCGTCCTTTCATGTGAGTTGAGCCGACAAAGAGGAGCTTAACCTTGTCGTTATTATAATTTTTGGCAAAATCTTTAGCCGGAATAGCTAGCGGAATAACTTCCATCTTATGCTCAAAGTCAGTACAGTTCAGATTCAAAAAGAAGGAGTTTCGGGCTACCTCACTCCAGGTAATAATCTTCCGACAATAAGGGGAAGCCAGAGTTTGCTCCACCCTCTTTTTAAGCAACCGGAAGAATGTGTAGCTCCACCCAGTGAGCATTTCTGGCCACTCTACCTGGATTACCCACGGCTCCTTTCTAAAGACTAGATGGTTCCAGGCAAATGTCAGGCAAGTCCCCTCTGGTGGCTTTTTAAAAACTGCCTCTACCTTGGGCTTAATATAGTGCCAGGGTAAAGAGGCTAAGCCTATCTTATAGAGGTAGGACTCCAGCATAGAATGACCCTTAGTCCCCATCTCATCCCAGAATCCGGCGGTGGTGACAAACTCATACCCTGGTGGAGGATTCAGGAAAACCGACTGATGGGAAGAGAGTATCTGACCCGCTGGCTCAAAATATATCTTCTTATTCATATTAACTACTCTATTTATCCAGGGATTCGCCGACCCTTTTGACCAATTTACATTGTCGCTACTGGCTTTTGCCCCTCAACTGCTATCCAAGAGGCAAGCCCAGCAGGATAAAACTTTAGCAGCGACAAAAAAGGAGTCCCCTTTAGGCCGCTAGCTTCAGGAATCAGCAGTGGTTGAATTTTTAGCTTAGAAAAGAGGGCAAAGAGGCTTTTCACCTCTTTCATACTAAAGGCTTTTGTTCCCGGGCTCTCCACAAACTCACTCATTGCTTTTGATAATGAGGTAAATGGTTTCCCCCTAAGCAGTCCATACTTAAGGTAAGCCACCCACCCCATGGTAGAGAATCGGTGATAGACCATCGCCTTTATATAGCCGCCTGGCTTTAGAACCCGATATATCTCTTTTATGGCTCGGCCAGTATCAGGGGTATGATGTAAAACTCCCCAGGAATAAACCAAATCAAACTGCTCCGAGGGAAAAGGTAGATTCTCACCATCTCCTACCATAACCTCGGCATCTAATCCATAGTGGTGGAGCCGCTTCTTAGTTAGCTCTACCGAGTGCTGGCTCATATCAATGCCATAGGCTCTAGCCTGGGCACGAACAAACTGAATAAAATCGGTACCACAGCCACAGCCTACCTCCAAGACCTTCTTCCCCCGCCATCGGGTAAACTGAACAAAGGCATGAATGAATGACTGGTCTTCATAGCGGCTGTCCTCTATTCTTTCAAAGAACTCCAAGCTTCCCTCGGGAGACGGTCTCCCGGCACGGGTATTGCACGGCTCCCCATCCCAATACTCCTGCACTTGCTTCTTACCAAATTGCACCGTTCACCTCGGTTAAGTAGGAGATAGCCCGATAGCGAAATACTCCAGCCTTTGACTGAATTCTGAGCAGTCGAAAACCTTCCAGCAATCCAAAAGCCTAGGTTTTCTCATTGTTTCGATAAAATCCTGAGGCTCGAGGGCTTTGAACTCATCCCAGGGCACTGCCACGATGGCAAGCTCAGCATCCTCAAGGCATTGCCTCACTGAGCCAGCATATTTAACATCTTCTGCCAAAGCCCCCCTGGCATTCTCCATTCCAGCGGGGTCATAGACAGCTACTATCGCCCCCTTTTGCACCAGAGCCTTGACTATTTCTATGGATGCCGATTCCTCAATAACATCGGTATTCGGTTTATAGGTTAAGCCCAAAATGGAAACCTTCTTACCCTTTAACTTTCCCAGTTTTTGCCTTAATAGATAAATTATCCTATTTATTTGCTCCTTATTTACCTTGTCCGTAGCCTCAGATAGCCTGGCTTTACATCCAATCTTCCTGGCGAAGGAAGAGAAGGCTTTGTTATCCCTAGGGAAGCAAGGACCGCCATAGCTAATACCTGCCGTCAGGTACTTGCGACCTATCCTCGAGTCAAACCCCAGCACCTTACTGACCACATCAGCATCTCCACCGGGTATCTGCTCGCATATTTCGGCTATAGTATTAGCAAAGCTTATTTTCATGGTAACAAAGGCATTAAGCGAGATTTTGGCTAATTCCGCATTATAAATAGTGCTTCTCACAATAGGGGGATGGTTATCGCACACCCTCTGGTAGATCTCAGATAATAATTCCCCTGACCTCTGGTCTGATTCCCCTATCAGGACTACATCAGGGTTGGTAAAGTCCCGGATGACACTACCCAGGGCGATAAATTCAGGACTATAGCACAAACCGAAATCTACTCCGCACCTCTTTCCCGAAATCCTTTCCAACAGGGGCTTGACCACGTTGTCGGTAACACCGGGAAGAACAGTGCTGGTGAGGACAACCACATGGAAATCATGCTTGTGCTTCAGGTTTGTAGCTATATCCCTTAACGCCGTTTCAACATATTTGGTGGAAAAGCTTCCATCTTCTTCGCTCGGTGTAGGGACTACAATAAAAGTAATTTCAGAGTTTTCTATAGCATATTTATAATCACCAGTCGCTGAGAGACGCTTCGGCAACCTTTCCATTAATTCAGCCAGCCCTGGCTCATAAATCGGACTCTTTCCCTGGTTAACCGCTTGTATCGTAACTGGACTGGTATCAACCCCGATAACTCTATAGCCTTTGGCAGTAAAACAGGCTGCCATACAAAGCCCCAGTTTCCCGATACCAATGACGGAAATCCCATCCATAGATAGCTTTTCCCTCCTCTAATAAAGATACTTGTTACCGTTTAGCTATACTCATTCACTCAGGCAACGCGAGTTCTAAAAGGGCTATGGCTTCTTTATCTTTAGCCAGTCGCCAGGTCTCTTCCTCAACTACAGGAATCCAGAATCCTTCACTATCCTGGGAATAGAAAACTTTCTCCTTGATTTCCCACTTGGAAAATAATTCCTTCAAGCTATCCCGATTATATACCCGATTCAAGGTGGTTTGTCTCTTCTCTATGCCGTAAGGTAAGGTAACCAGTAATCTACCGCCTTTACCCAGAATCCTCCCTATCTCCCTTACCGCTTTGGCATCTCCTTGGGGGTCGCCTTTACTAATGCCATACCTGCCCGCTAAACCTATATGTTCCAGGGTAGAGACAGCCGAGACGGCATCAAAGAAACCATCGGGAAAGTCGGTTTTGGTTATATTGCCGAGGACAAAATGGAAGTTAGGAAACCTGAATTTGAATGGCCTCACATCTATGCCATAAACTTCCCAGCCGAGGGAGGCAATTGTCGCCGGAACTAGGTTCAGCCTAGCCACACAGCCAACATCAAGCAGCCTTCCTCTGGCTAGTGATACCAGCTTTCCAATGACAAAGGAGTATTCAATCATCCGCCCATCGGGAAGAGCTGCTTCTGCCGATGCCTCTACATCCAAAAATCGGTAGGCGAATCTTAACCAACCTGGACTTAGTTTGAGTTTAGCCACTCTAGTTATTCCTTAAATTATAATAGTCCTGGCTTCGCCCCTTTTAATCCCTTTCTAAACAAACGCTTCTACTCTCTACCTTCTTTATCTTTTTTAACCATCAGGTTAATCCAGCGGAAAGTCTTCTCCAGACCTTCCTCTAAACTTACCTGGGGCTCCCACCCCAGCACTTTTTTCACCAGGGTCAAATCAGCATTTCGCCCTTTAACCCCTTCCGGCTCCGAAAGGTCATAAGTCTTGGTCATCTTTTTACCCGAGATTTTTATTATGATATCAGACAGCTCATCTACCGAAACCAACCGGTCTGAACCAATATTTAGCGGCTTATCATAATCCGATTCCATCAGCATCAGTGTTCCTGTAACACAATCATCAATGTAGCAAAATGAGCGAGTAGCCGTTCCATCACCCCATATTGTTATTACTCCCAGGTTTGATGCCTCAGCAACCTTGCGGCACAAAGCTGCCGGGGCTTTCTCCTTGCCGCCTTTGTATGTCCCCTCAGGGCCATAAATATTGTGGTACCTTACAATTCTGGCATCAAGTCCACGGTCTATGTGATAAGCCTTTACCATCTCTTCAGTAAAAAGCTTTTCCCAACCATAGGCCTCATTAGGGTCGGCGGGATAGACATCGTCCTCCCTCAAACCTGCTACATCTGACTTTGTCTGTTTATAGTTGGGGTAAACACAGGCGCTTGAACTGAATAAGAACCTCTTTACTTTATTCTGTACTGCTGCTTCCAGCATGTAGGTATTTATTAATACATTGTCATGCATCACCTCAGCAAATACCGAAGTGATAAAGCCTATGCCTCCCATATTAGCCGCCAGATTATAGACCTTATCTATCCCTTCGGTAGCTTTAAGGCAGTTTTCAAATAGCCGCAAATCCAGCTGAAGCCGTTGGCTACAGTATTTCTCCTCAATGTAGTCATCAAACTTTATATCCACAACCCTGACGAAATGCCCCTGCGAGTATAAATACCTCGCCAGATGGCTTCCAATGAATCCACCGCCACCGGTAACCAATATCCGTTCCATATTTGCCTCTCCTTAATCTCCAAATCCTTATATATTACTTTTAATCCAGGTACGAACAATTGGGCCATCCCGAGCTATAATACCAGTGATAAGTGCTCGCTTTATGAGAACCTTCTGGTTATCAACGCCCACCCTATCTTAAATCCATCCCTCAATGACCTGAGTTTGGCCGGTGTTTGGCGTCGCCGGTAGTAAATAGGAACTTCGCCTATCAGATAACCCTTCTTGGCTATTTGACTAAATAGCTCAGCTTCAAAGTCAAAACCGTCGGCTAACAGGTTCAGATTCGGGATAACCTCCCCCCTTAGTCCCCAGTAGCCAGTACACAGGTCACTCAACCTAGTCCCATACAAAATATTGGCTATCAGGGTAAGTAAGTGGTTACCGATGACATTCAACCGGCTCATACCCCCCTTCTCTATTTGCCCCCTGAGCCTGGAGCCTATTACCACCGGGTAGATTTCACGCAGAAGCTCAAGCATGTTAACAATATAACCAGGAGGGTAGGTAGAATCGCCGTCGAGCATAAATATAAAGTCAGCCTTGGCTATATCCAGAGCCGTCCTCATTGCCCTGCCCTTCCCCCGCCTGGGCTCTACCATCACCAAGGCACCCCTCTCCTCAGCAATCTGTCTTGTTCCGTCGGTACTACCACCATCAACAACCATAACCTCTACCTGATAACCCCCCTGCTCCAGGGCTTGCCTGGGTATCTCATCAATGACACTGCCAATGGCTTTAGCCTCATTAATTGTTGGAATTATGATACACACTTTAGGCAGGTTCACTTAACCTCACCCCCGGTGATTAAGGTTCAATGACATCAATATATAATCGGAGGGGGTCCTGGAAATAAGGCTCAAGCTCATCATTTTTATACAGCCAGAACTCCACCTCCTGCTCCTCACCAACCAGTTGAGGAACAAAACTGACAATCTCCTGAAACTCTTCTCCATGAGCTAGCTCATCAATCGTTATTTCCTTATTATCAATGCTGTGCCCCGTTATATTTACCCGATAGCTGGTTGGCTCATACTCATGATTGACAACTCCAATGATTATGTCAACTAACTCCCCTGATACTACCTGCCCGGGGTAATTATCAGACTCGCCTTCCCGATTAAGGATATAAAATTCGGTAAAGTTTGCCCCTGGCTTGGGGTTAACTATGATATAGCCAAGATAACCCAAAGCGGTGACTATGGCTACTACCAGGAAAATATACAGCGTCTTGTACAGATTACACCGTCCCCTGCCACTTAGGCAAGTTAATATTGCGGATAGGATAAAGTTTGATGCCCCACGGAGTATAGTTGATAATTGTAAGCAATCACAGGTAGATTGTCAATCCTGCTACCTCTTGATAGTGTAATGGTGACCAGAAAAAGGAACACGGTTCTTTACACGGGTGTTACTAATGACCTGAGGAGAAGGGTCTACGAGCATAGAAAAAGGGCTGAAAACAGCGTGTAACCGGGAAACAAAAGGGCAAAAAGGAGACAGAGGGCAATACTTAATGTTCCCGTAGTAAAGGCAACGACGGGAAATAAAAGTAAGGCGATGACAACTATAGCAGTTAGAATCTTCTGATTATCAATATCCATTTTCACTCTTAGCCAAAATTATAAACGAACCCAGGTGCTTTGTAAGCCAGTTAAAAATTGGAACTGGCGACTCGCCACCTGGATGACGGACTGATGAAGGAGACTACGACGAAATAAGCAATATCCATAGAAAAGGGTCTCGAGTCAAAGGGGGTTATTATTATACCCAGAATTATCAGGTCAGGTAGCTCCCTCTCAACAAATGGAGCATCGTCTGCCTCCCCAGCACCCAGCTCTATGCCCCCTGGCATAACTGACTACTTATTTCCCTCTTTAGCTGTTCAATATCAAGGGGCTTGGTAATATAATGAGCTCTGGTCCTGGAGAGGAAACCTCTGGTATCCGTCCCGATAACATCACCGGTAATAAAGATTACCCTGCTGGCTAAAGAGCCGGCTATCCTTTGAATACGCTTATACAATTCAATACCACTCATACCAGGTAGCTTGATATCCAGGAGGATGAGATTATACTGCTCACTCTTAATCTTAGCTAAAGCACCATCGGCACTATCTGCAGTCTCTACTTCGTGCCCTTCATCAGTCAGTACCCCCTCCAGGAGCTGTAGAATTGCTGGCTCATCATCTACTACCAGTATCCTGGCTCCAGCTACCCTCTCAGTCCCGCCAGCAGTCGACTCAGGCAGTTCCAGTTGCTTGTCTTCAATGACTACGGGCAATTCCACAACAAAGGTAGCTCCCCTGCCTAACTGGCTCCTGGCATATATATGCCCATTATGCTCGGCAATGATACCGTGGCACAGGCTCAAGCCAAGCCCGGTTCCACCACCCACCTCCCGGGTAGTAAAGAAGGGGTCAAATATCTTATCCAGGTTTTTCTTGGCTATCCCCGGACCATCATCCTTAAAAGATACCCTGATAGTGCTATCTGTTGTCTCCGTCTTAATTAAGAGATTCCCCCTGCCGTGGGCTAATTGCATCTCCGACTCGGCGTTTATGATTATGTTAAGGAACACCTGCTGGAGTTGACTGCCGTCAGCCACAGTTCGGGGCAGGTCAGGGACAAGCCGGGTGGTAACCTTTATGTTAGCCGTCTCCATTTCATAGGCTCGCAGGTCAAGAGTGGTTTCTATAATTTCGTTAATATCAACACACCCTCGCTCTGGCTCGTGCCGGCGGGCAAAGGTAAGCAGTCGGCTTACAATATCAGCTACCCGCTTAGCTCCATCATTGATAATCTTCACTGGTTCCTTGAGGTCGTCAGGGATGTTCTTTTGCATCAGCAACCGGGCAAAGCCGATGACGCCGGTCAGGGGATTATTTATCTCGTGGGCAATGCCGGCTGCCATCTCACCGACGCTAGCCAGGCGACTGGTGAGTTGAGCCTTCCGCTCCAGCTCACTCTTCTCTACCTCTGCCCGCTTGCGCTCGGTGATGTCTCGGATAAAAGCAACATTGGCACGTTCCCCCCTGTATGTCGTGTAGGCACTGGTAACTTCAACGGGAACCTCAGTGCCACCTTTTCTGATAATGGACATCTCAAAAAGTCCGGGGATAATTTCACCGCTCATCTTTCTTCGATGTCTCTTTCGAGAAGCCTGGCGGTCTTTAGGACGGAGCAGGTCGAAAAACGACATACCCAGCAGTTCCTTGCTGGAGTAGCCGGTGATGCGGGACCACTCATCACTAACGAAGGTGTGGATGGCATCTCCCTGCTCAGTATCCTGTAGCATGATAATAGTCTCCCCAACTTTGCCCCCCAGACTTATGAGGGCGTGATACCTCTCCTCACCCTCCCGCAGCTCATCCTCCATCCGCTTGCGCTCGGTGATGTCAGTGGCAAAACAGCTAATACCAGCTATTCTGCCTTTATTATCATATGTTGGCCACTTAAAAGAAAGATATATCCTGTTTTTACCCTGAGCATCGCGAACAACTTCCTCAACCTCCATGGGCTTACCGCTTTCCATTATCCGTTTATCTGTTTTTTGCAGGGCATCAGCCTGTTCTTTAGGCAAAAGGTCATAATCGGTTTTACCCTCAACATCTTCTACACAGGTACCACCCAGACCAATAGCTGCATTAAGATTTAGGGTATGATAACGTCCATTTCGGTCTTTGCCAAAAACGACCTCATGGGATGATTCAACGAGGGCGCGATACCTCTCCTCACTCTCCCTCAGCGCCTCCTCTGCCTGCTTGTGCTCGGTGATGTCATGCTGTATTCCCTGGCTCCCAATTACTTCTCCAGAGTCGTCAAATATGGTCTGGAAGATTTCATGAATCCACCTGATGCTCCCATCCCTATGCACAATTCGGAATTCGCCTTCGGCAACACGAGGCTTATGAAGAATTCTTTCTTTTACTTTTTCCAAACACCCTGGCAAATCATCCTTATGAATAATGCTGTCCCATTGTATCTTTCCTTCCATGAAATCCTGCTCTGTATACCCTGTTATTTTCTCGACGGCACCATGGAAGAATTCGGGCTCAAAATCAACATTGCCACGGTACGCTATACCATTCAAATTCTGAATAAATGAGCGATACCTCTCCTCGCTCTCCCTCAGCGCCTCCTCTGCCTGCTTGCACTCGGTTGCTGATGCTTCCAGCTCAACAATCCGCTGGCGCAAACCGGCTAATTCAGTGATGAGCTGTTCTCTTGTCTTATCTTTATCTCCCATCTTTCCAACCCCCACTAGCGACGCTTTTCCTGCGTAGCAATTCGAAGGAAATTATTGACAGCGGCTACGATGTCTGAACCACTGAAGGGCTTATTCATAACCCAGAAAGGACCCTGAGCCAGAGCCCGCTTCATCATGCCACTATCGGGATAGCCAGTGGTGATGGTTACCGGTAATCTGGGCTTGATAGCTTTTATCCTGCCGAAGAGCTCGTCACCCACCATTCCCGGCATCTTGAGGTCAAGAAAAACCAGGTCAAAATCCTGCTGTCTCACCAGTTCTAATCCTTCCAAACCATTCTCAGCCACTATCACTCTGTGTCCCAACTCCTCCAGCGTCGCCTTAAACAATAACCGAATCACCTCTTGGTCATCAATGACGAGAATAGTTGCCCCCTTGCTGGCTGAGCCTTGACGGAGCCACTCATCAATTGCCGCCTTCTGAAATCGCCACTGACGACCTACTTTGGTCGCCGGGATTTTACCTCGCTTGACTAGCCGGTATATAGTCTTTTCGGTGACCCGCAAATAATCAGCCGCTTCCCCAACAGTCATAAGTTCTGTCATACTACCTTTCCTTTCTCAATTCTGGCAGTCGTTGAGCTATAGTTTGACCAATGTAGCACCGCCATACCAATTAAGCTCTAGACAGGCGAACCCTGCTCAGCTTTGTTTACTGAGGAGGCGATTGCCCTGTTTCTCTCAAAGTCAAGCCTTGCTCTCGCATCCACCCAGTCCTGAATTTCTTCATCGGGTATACCAAGCTGTCGGGCAATATCAATGGTTTTTTGAGTCACGATATATGAAGAACCAGTAAGCAATTCATGCTTTGCCTCTACCCCACGGGCTATGGCATTCATTTCACCAAAGGACTTCCCCATAGCCTGCTTGGTCTCAGCGACTGTGCGTATACTGATATTTAGTTTATCCAGGTCAAATGGTTTGACAAGATAGTCTGCAGCCCCCAGCCTCATCGCCTCAACAGCGGTATCAATGTCATTTACTGCCGTTATCATAATAATTGCGGTGCCGGGATACCCTGAGCGCAGCTTGCTTAACACCTCCATACCGGACATTCCAGGTAGCCTGATATCCAGCAAGACTACATCGAAGTCCTGTGCTGCCAGTTTGGTGAAAGCACCATCACTATCAAAAGCCGTAGCACATAGATAGCCCCGCTCACTCAGGTCGCGATAAAGAAGGTTACACACCACCTCTTCGTCGTCAACAACCAGGATACTTGGCTTTTGGTAAATCATTTGTTTCCTCCTTTCCATTATGGTCTATTAGAGTCTGTTAAAGTAACTTTAAGTCTGCCATAGTCCATAAGAAAAGTCAAGGGGTTTTTAGCAACTTTTTCTATATCGCTTGGAAGAAAGAGGGGAAAATCACTGCTATCATAAACGGCAATGGCATCGGGTTCCAGTTCCCCGATAAGGTAGGTGATCTATCCCGCAGTGGCAAGCTTGGCTTGGTTGGGGACGAAGCAAGAGGTCTATGTTTACAAAGCTGATTTTTAGGGGTAAAATAGATACGATTGGGGGTGGTTAGCTTGGAGTAGCATGTTAGAGGAGGTTGCAACCGATTGAAAACTGCTAAATTATGGATTAGATGGTGTCCTCTTATTAGTATAATCATGGCTTTATTGATATTAATAAGTCTGTGTGCAATGGCCTGCAGTAGTGAGCCCGCCAACCTCAAGATTCTCGTGGTGCACTCCTATCATGAAGGCTGGGGATGGAATCAAGACATTCAGGAGGGTATTATTGAAGGGCTCAGCCGTGAGGGATATGTCGAAGAACAGGATTATCAGATAAAAACATTCTACATGGACACAAAAGTTACCTATATCACGCCTGAGCAGGTGGAAGAACGCGGTGCAAAAGCAATCGACCTGATAGGGGAATATAAACCTGACCTCGTGTTTGTAAATGATGACAATGCATTAAAGTATGTTGCCGTAGCATATGTTGAAAAATATCCTGATGAGAGTATTCCATTCGTTTTCAGCGGCACGAATCTGGACCCGTTAATATATGCCCCTATTAATAGTCTGGAAAAACCGGGTGGTACTATCACCGGGGCGTTAGAGCGCTTTCCGTTCTATGATGCCTTTACTCTCGGTAAGAGCATTGTCCCGCAGGCTACCCGGATAGTGCTCATGGCTGACCCCAGCTCCAGTTCTACGTTTGTAGTCAATGCCTTTAAAGAACGATACCTGGATAAGGTGAGTGATTCTCCTCTTGAGATAATCGGTCCGATTCAGGTGGATACCTTCGAAGAGTGGAAGGAGGAAATTGCGGGATATCAGGCCGAAGCTGACCTGCTCGGTATTTTAACCTATCACCAGTTGCGGGACGAAGAAGGTGACGTGGTTCCAGCGCCAGAGGTGGTTGACTGGACAGTCCACAATAGTGTTTTACCCGAGGTCGGCATCCTGACTTTCCACGCTGAAGACGGCTTTATGGCGGCCCTGGGAGTTTCCGGCTATAAGACGGGAATATATGTAGGAATACTGGGAGGAGAAATCCTCGGAGGTACCAGCCCCGGCGATATTCCCATAATAGACCCTGAAGTAACGGAAATAGCGTTTAATCTGGAAAGGGCAGCTATGCTGGGGATAGAGCTTCCCACTGAGGAACTTATCATCGCCGATGTTGTATTCCAGACTATCGGTAGCAGTCGGTACTAATACTGGCCTAGTTATTATAACCCAGTGTAATGCGCCATCCCATTGTTTTCACTGTCAAGCCTACTGCGGAAGGGAGTTTAAGCAATGGCGCAAGCATATGGTTGACAGTCTATATCTCTTGTGATAGACTAGGCCCAAAAGAAGCTGAGCATAGAGTATGTTAGTTTATATTGGTCTCCAGGGATTATATTATATGTACTATTTTACAAGGCGCACAAGGTGCGCTTGGGAGGCTTTGGTATGAAACTATCACTACATTAATCAATAACAAATCTAAAGCAAGAAGTTAAAGAAAGAACTCTCCCAAGCGGAGGGTGCTTCTGTTTTAGGCTACTAAAATATTGGAGGGTAAAAATGATAATAATGAAAACCGATGCCACACAGGAACAAATAGACCACGCAATAACAGAAATAAAGAAATATGGGCTAAGAGCCGATGTTTCTAAGGGAACTTACCGGACTGTGATTGGGATAATAGGAGATGAAACTAAAATAGATTTTGCTCATCTGGCGCTGCTACCCGGGGTGAAAGAGGCGATGAGGATTGAAACCCCTTATAAACTAATCAGCAGGGAATACAGCAAAATCATCGAAGGTGAGAGTGAGCAAAGGGTAATTAAAGTAGGAAACATCGAGATAGGCAGCGATGAGCCAGTATTCATAGCTGGGCCCTGTGCTGTAGAGAGCAAAAAACAGCTATTCACGATTGCCGAAGGAGTAAAAAAAGCCGGGGCTCAAATCCTGCGAGGCGGCATTTTTAAGCCAAGAAGCTCAGTTCACTCGTTCCAAGGTCTAGGGGCTGGGGGTCAGGAAAAGGCGGAGGAGGCTTTGGGCTGGCTGCGGGAAGCGGGGCAGAGATTCGAATTGCCAGTAATAACTGAAATAAGAGGAGAATCACAAGTTGACTTAGTGGCAGAGTATACTGATATACTCCAAATAGGAGCCAGAAATATGTACGACCAAGACCTGCTCACCAAGGTAGCCAATAAAGGTAAGCCCGTCCTGTTCAAACGGCATTTCGGTGCCGGTATTGAGGAATTTTTGTCTTTTGCTGAATATATGGTGGCTGAGGGCAATAAGGACATCATCCTGTGTGAAAGAGGAATATTACCTATTGGCAAAGGCAAGAACTATACAAGGTATACCCTTGACCTTGCCGCCATCCCCGCCATTCAGAAGGAAACTTACCTGCCTATAATCGCCGACCCCAGCCATGCCACCGGTCGCCGAGACCTCATCTTAAATATGAGTTGTGCCGCTATAGCCGCCGGAGCCAGTGGATTGATGATTGAGGTGCACTACAACCCGGCGGAGGCACTGGTGGACGGGCAACAGATGATTACGCCCGATGAACTCAAGGATGTCATCGATGCCTGCCAGAAAATTAGTAAACTGATTATGCCGATGAGAAACAAAAAATAAGGCAATATCAAATGAGAAAAATTAAGGTAAGGCTTGGCAGTAACAGCTACAATATCCATATAGGTTCAGGGCTACTTACACAGACCGGACGCCAGTTAACAGAAAATGGGTTTGCCGATAAGGTAATAATTATCACCAACCCCATAGTGAAAGGGCTATATGGCGATACTCTGGAGCAGAGTCTCACCAGAGAAGGCTTCAAGGTAACTGTGTTGCAAGTTCCTGATGGAGAAGAGCAAAAATCACTAGAGGTTGCCGGTAGACTATATAATGACCTGACCGACTCCTACTGTGAAAGGACAACGCCTATCCTAGCCTTAGGTGGCGGGGTTATCGGAGACCTGACTGGATTCGTTGCTGCCACCTATTTACGGGGAGTGCCACTAATACAAATACCTACCACCCTGCTCGCCCAGGTCGATAGCAGTATCGGGGGCAAGGTGGCAGTAAACCACGGTCGGCTGAAAAATAAAATCGGGGCATTCTATCAGCCAAGGCTGGTAATCTCAGACATTGCTACCTTGAGAACCATTACCCCCAAGGAACTTAGCCAGGGACTGGCAGAGGTCATAAAATACGCAGTTATCGGGGATAAAAAGTTCTTCGCCTATCTTGAGAAAAATCTTGACCGCATAAAATCGCTCAACGAGAAGTTACTCGAGGAAATTGTGTATAAGTCAGCCAAGAGCAAAACTGAAGTAGTGGAAAAGGATGAGAAGGATTCAGGTTTACGAAATATTTTGAACTATGGACATACAGTAGGGCATGCTATAGAATCAGCTTCAGATTTCAAGATAGAGCATGGGGAAGCGATTGGACTCGGAATGCTCGCCGCAGGGAGAATCTCAAATAAGCTGGGGCTAATGGGTAAAAATGAACTAATCAGGCTGAAGGACATTATCCAAAGAGCCGAGCTGACGACAGTCCTTCCCGACCTTGAGGTAGATAGGCTCACCCAGGCGATGAAACATGACAAAAAGATTTTGGGGGGTAAAATAAGATTCATCCTGCCCAAAGCGCTGGGAAGCGTATTTACTACCGATGAAGTAAGCCTGTCTCTAGTAGAACAGGTTTTGGTTAACTGGAATGAAGAGACCTAGAATTTGTGCCGTTATCGTAAACAATGACCTTGAAGCAGTAAGAAAAGTCAAGCCGCTTGTTGACCTGTTCGAGGTTCGCATCGACCTCATCGGCGATAGCTGGCAGGAACTGGTTAAGCAACTGAACCAACCGTGGATTGCCTGTAATAGAAGTTCAGATGAGGGAGGCAGATGGGGGGAGGGCGAAGAAGAAAGAATAGAAGAGTTGCTTAAAGCCATTGAGCTAGGGGCGGAGATAATTGACATTGAGCTCGGAACGAGAAACCTGGACAAAGCGGTATCAAAAATTAACCACAGAGCAAAATGCCTCCTGTCATTTCATGATTTGAAAGAAACGCCCTCCATCGATAAGATGAGAGAAATTGTGCAAAGACAATTAAAGGCGGGTGCCGATATATGTAAGGTGATTACCACTGCCCAAAGCTTTGACGACAATTTGACTGTCCTGCAGCTAATTGCCGACTTTCCCCAGACCAGAGTGGTTTCGTTTGCTATGGGTCCATTGGGTTTCGCCAGCAGGGTCCTCTGCCCGCTGGTCGGCGAGGATTTTACCTACGCCTCAACCGAGAAAGGCAAGGAGTCTGCCCCGGGACAGATAACGGTAACAGACTTAAGGAAGCTCTATGAAATGATGGCAAGATGAGAAACAAGGCTATATCAGGCAAAACCAGGCTCTGCGGGATAATTGGTGACCCCATAGAGCATACTATGTCACCGGTAATGCACAACGCCGTCTTCAGACAGATGGGGGTAGATTATTTATATGTCCCATTTAAGGTGAAACAAGGAGAATTGGCTAAGGCTATTGATGGGATGAAAGCCCTGAATATAAGGGGATTGAATGTTACCATCCCGCACAAGGTTGCCGTCATCCAATTTCTGGACAAGCTAGACCATCTGGCGGAGAAGATAGGCGCGGTCAACACTATAGTGAATGACGATGGAGTTTTAACCGGTTACAATACCGATGGTGCCGGATTTCTACAGGCTCTACTGGAAGGGGGAATTGAGCCAAAGGAGAAAAATATAGTCATTCTGGGAGCCGGCGGCGCATCAAGGGCAATTTCTTTTTCTCTAGCGGATAGGGGCGCCCATCTGGTTATCCTCAACCGGCGACTGGAACTGGATTGGGCAGAGGAGTTAGCCAGCAGGATTTCACAGACCTTCAGCAAGAAGGTTGACGCCCTAGAACTGAACCGGAAAAACCTGGCAAGAGTGCTAGACAGAGCCGATATTGTGGTTAATGCTACCAGTATGGGCATGACCCCCAATATTAATGAGACTCCGGTTACCTCCGACCTGCTTAAACCCGACCTAACGGTCTTTGACATTGTCTATAATCCGATCAAAACAAGGTTACTGAGAGAGGCTGAGGCGGCGGGAGCCAGAGCTATAAGCGGGCTTGATATGCTTGTCGGGCAGGGAGCTTTAGCTTTTGAGAAGTGGACTGGACTGAAAGCCCCGATTGAGCTGATGAGGGAAGAAGCAACCAAGGTACTGGAAAAACAGTGAAAACTAATATCGCTCTGATAGGTTTTATGGGGGTGGGAAAAACCGCAGTGGGCAAGGCTCTGGCTAAAAAGCTGAACCGGAAATTTGCCGAGCTGGATTTATTAATCGAGCGGAAGGCAGGAAAGCCTATACCTGAGCTCTTCCAGCAGGATGGTGAGGTAGCTTTCCGTGAGCTTGAGATTGAGGTTACCAAGGAGATCGCCAGGGAGAAATATCTGGTTATCGCCTGCGGGGGAGGGGTAGTCCTCAACAAGATAAACATCGACCGACTGAGGGAGGAATCCAGAATTGTTTATCTCACCGCATCGCCGAGGGTAATCCTGAAGCGAATATCGGGCGATGGAGAGGAAAGACCCCTGCTTAAAGGGGACAACCCATCCTCAACCATACAGGGGCTTTTGAGATTCAGGAAGCCCTTTTATGAGAGCGCCGCTGATATCAAGATAGATACTTCCAAACTGGATATTGATTCTGTTGCTGAGCAGATAATAAGCAGGCTGAAAGAGGATGAGAGCTTCAATTTCTAAAAGCGAAATAACAGGGAAGGTGATAGCCCCTCCCTCAAAAAGCTACACTATTCGGGGGTTGATGTGCGCTGCCCTGGCCAAGGGTGAAAGCCAAATCTTACACCCCCTAAACTCAGATGATACCGAGGCTGCCCTGGATGTGCTGAGCCAGGTTGGAATCCATGTTAATCAGAAACAAGATTCCTGGCAGGTTATCGGCGGTGATTTCCGTGAGCCGAATACCGACCTGTTCTGCGGTGAATCGGCGGCGACATTAAGGTTTATGACTGCCATCTGCTCGCTAATCCCAGGCAAAAGCCGCTTAACCACAGGCACTTCCCTTGCCCAAAGACCAGTAAAACCTCTGATACAAGCACTCAGACAACTGGGAGTGAATTGCCGTTGCCACGGTGAAGTAGCACCGGTAACTGTCCAGGGGGGCAGATTAAAAGGGGGGGTAACCGAATTACCGGGTAATGTAAGTTCCCAGTTTGTATCGGCTTTACTATTCATATCTCCTTTTGCTGAACAGGGGATGACAATCAAGCTGACCACACCCTTAGAATCCAAGCCCTATGTTATGATGACCTTAGACTGCCTGGAGAACTTCTGGATAACGGTAGGCTTCTCTGAGGAGCTTGACCGGTTTGAAGTGCTGAGACAAATATATAAACCAGCTAACTACAAAGTGGAGGGAGACTGGTCATCAGCTTCATACCTTTTAGCCCTGGGAGCTGTTGGTGGAGAGGTAGCAGTGGAAAACCTGAACCCGGAAAGCTTACAGGGCGATAGGGTAATATTAGACTTCCTGAGAGATATGGGGGCTTCAGTCATAGTCAACCAAAACTCAGTTACCGTGAGAAGGTCAAGATTAAATGGTATAAAAGCTGATTTATCCAACTGCATCGACCTTCTGCCAACTATGGCAGTTCTGGCAGCAACGGCAGACGGAGTGAGCGAGCTTAGCGGGATAGAGAGGGCACGGCTAAAAGAATCAAATAGGGTCTCAGTCTTGAAGGAAGGACTGGACAGAACCGGTATCAAAGTCAAAGAAGAGAGAAATAAATTGACCATCACCGGCTCAGAACCAAAAGGTTCGGTCATAGATAGCAAGGATGACCACCGAATGGCCATGGCGTTCAGCATACTCGGCTCACTAGCCGGAGGAATAATAATAAACAACGCTGAATGTGTCTCCAAGACATATCCTGAGTTCTGGGATGAGCTAAAAAGTATCGGGGGTGAGGTGAAGATAAATGGGAAATAGTTTAGGCAAGCAATTCACAGTAACCAGCTTTGGCGAGAGTCACGGCAGGTGCGTGGGCGTTATCATCGATGGCTGCCCCGCGGCGCTACCTATCACCGAGGAGGATATCCAAAGAGAGGTAGATAAAAGAAAACCAGGGATAGATGCCGTAGCCACCAGCCGAGCCGAGGCAGATAAGGTCGAGATTCTTTCCGGCATCTTCAATGGAGTCACTACCGGTGCTCCCATTTGTTTGTTGATATGGAATCAGGATATTGATTCCAGTGAGTATGAAAAAACGAGATTCTTGCCCCGACCGGGTCATGCCGATTATACTGCCTTTATGAAATATGGGGGATTTAACGATTTCAGGGGCGGGGGCCGGTTTTCGGGAAGAATCACCGCCACTTTTGTCATGGCTGGAGCCGTTGCCAAGAAATTGCTCCTCCGGCTCGGCATTGAGGTTCTGGCACATACTATCCAAATAGGGGAAATAAAGGCTGACCTAAAAGGGGTTGATGAAATAAAGAAAAATGTTGACCAAAACCCGTTGAAGTGTGCTGACCTGAAAGCCGCTGAAGAGATGTCCCGAGCCATTGAAAAGGTCAAAGAAGATGGTGACAGTATCGGCGGCATCATCGAGGGCATAGCGCTTAATGTTCCCGTCGGTTGGGGGGAGCCGGTCTTTGACACATTAGACGGAGACCTAGCCAAAGCCCTGTTCGCCATCCCCGCGGTCAAGGGGGTTGAGTTCGGCTCAGGTTTCTCAGCGGCAGGTAAAAGAGGCTCAGAGAACAACGACCCGTTCACCATCAGTAGCGGTAAAATAGCCACTGTGACCAATAATGCTGGCGGTATACTCGGTGGAATAAGTAACGGGATGCCGATAGTGGTCAGGGTAGCTATCAAGCCAACATCCTCCATAGCCCAAAGCCAACAGACAGTTAACCTCAAAGACATGGAAAACGCCAGATTAGAGGTCAAGGGAAGGCATGATGTCTGTATTGTGCCCCGAGCGGTGGCAGTTGTAGAATCAATGATGGCAGTAACCCTTGGCGACTTTGCCATAAGGGCGAGGCTTATTCCGGAGGTAATAAAATGAGCCTGGAAGAGTTAAGACAGAAAATAGACGAAGCCGATACCAAAATAGTCAAGCTTATCGCGGAGAGGATAAGAATCACCGAAGAAATAGGCCGGGAGAAAAGAAAACAGGGAAAACAAATTGAGGATGTGGGAAGAGAAAAAAGGGTTGCGGAAAATGTTATATCTATTGCCCAGGCAGAAGGAATAAACCAGGAAGCGATAGAAAGCATTTATAAACAGATAGTCACCGTATCCAAAAACATGCAGGGAACAGCAGTTGCCTTTCAGGGTGAAATCGGTGCCTATAGTGAGGAGGCCGCCTTTCACTTTTTCGGAGCTTCAATTGAGGTTAAACCCTGTGAAAGCGTGGACGATGTCTTTAAGGTAGTAGAACAGGGTGAGATACAGTTTGGTGTCGTTCCTATTGAGAATTCGCTGGAGGGAAGCATAAGCCGGGTATATGACCTGCTTTTAGACTCAAGCCTCAGGGCGTGTGGTGAAATAGAACTTCGGGTTGCCCATTGCCTGATAGCCAGTCCCGAGGCACAACTGGATACCATAAGAAGGGTCTACTCTCATCCCCAGGCTCTAGCTCAATGCCGGGATTTTTTGAAACACCTGGACTGTGAAATAATCCCAACCTATGATACTGCTGGCAGTGTGAAAATGATAAAGGAGAAGGGGATAACTGATGGCGGTGCTGTGGCCAGCACCCGAGCTGCTGAAATCTACGGGATGAAGATTATTGCCCGAGAAATAGAGGATAATCCCAATAATTTCACCAGATTTTTTATTCTAGCCAAACAAGATTCGCCACCAACAGGAGATGACAAAACATCTATTGTTTTCTCGGTGAGGCATAAGCCGGGAGCGCTGTATGAATTCCTTAAAGAACTTACGACTAGAAATATCAACTTGACCAAGATTGAGTCCCGACCAACGAGGCAAAAACCGTGGGAGTATAATTTTTATCTGGACTTTGAAGGTCACCGGGAAGATAAGGCACCCCGAGAGGCTCTAGAGAACCTGAGAAACTCCTCTATCTTCGTCAAGGTCCTGGGCTCGTATCCCAAAGCAAAATAGCCTTTTTAATAGCCTTATTTTTTAGCTAAAGTTTATTTAGCCTAAAGTTTAGCCCTCACCCCCTTAGTCCCCCTCTCCCAAGGGGAGAGGGGGAG
>CAZTRJ010000015.1:8528-26167 GCA_964616615.1 uncultured Dehalococcoidales bacterium | reverse complement strand
ATCCATTGATAGGTTTTTAGACTAAGTTGCCAACCTCCGCCCTGGGCCAGATATATAATAATAGCGGCTATCGCCAGCCCCAGGACAGCGCCAAAGGTATCCATTGCCCGGTGCAGTCCGAAGCCCCTGCCTCTTTCCCCGGCGGAGACGGAATCGGCAATCAGGGCATCGCGTGGCGAGGTGCGGATGCCCTTCCCTACCCTGTCGCTGAATCTAATTGCCAGCACCCCACCCCAGTTAGTCACCAGATACATAAAGGGCTTGGCTATAGTAGAAATACTATAGCCCAATACTGCCAGAGGCTTACGCTTACCTACCTTATCACTGAGCCAGCCGCTGAATATCCTGAAGATGGCATCAACGCTTTCCGACAACCCCCCGACAAGACCGATGGCGGTGAATGGTGCCATCAGCACATTGCGCAAAAAGATGGGGACAAGGGTAAAAATCATCTCACTGGAAACATCGGTCAGCAGGCTGACTATACCCAGGAAGAATACATTGGGGTTATGACCTAGAATTCTGCTCTGTCTCAGGCAAGTTTTGTTAGTAATAGATGGCTCCATAATATTTACTCAGTATATCACCCCCCTGTCCCATAAGGTAAGCCTGAATCTAAAGTGGGTGCTTGACACTACCAAGCCTACCAGCTACAATATTTTTTGTGCCGAGGTAGCTCAGTCGGTAGAGCAGCGGACTGAAAATCCGCGTGTCCCCAGTTCGATTCTGGGCCTCGGCACCACTTGCCAGCGGAAGTGGCTCAGCGGTAGAGCATCTCCTTGCCAAGGAGAGGGTCGCGAGTTCGAATCTCGTCTTCCGCTCCATTTATAGGAGTTTCAGGAAACCGCGGGGGTTCTTGATATAAGCCGAAGTGGCGGAATAGGTAGACGCGACAGTCTCAAAAACTGTTGGGGGACAACCCTCCATGTCGGTTCGAGCCCGACCTTCGGCACTATTAACAGAGATTATCATAAATAACTTAGTTTATATGAGGTGCCGAGTTGTGTAGTGGTAGCACGGGGGACTTTGAATCCTCTAGCCCTGGTTCGAATCCAGGCTCGGCAGCCAGTGTTCCCCGATAGCTCAATGGTAGAGTAGGCGGCTGTTAACCGCTCGGTTGTAGGTTCGAATCCTACTCGGGGAGCCAGACTTTTTGTATCTTAAAATACTGCTAACGCATTAATCAGATGAATTCCAGCTTTAAAGAGACAAAGCCCTTTCAAACTACCCTTAATAAACGACTTTTTAGTGAGCTAATTTGCCAAATATAATAATTAGGTATATAATAGGGTGATTGGTTATAGCTAGGTTACCAACCCCTGTCAATGACTCAACTTTTCTACAGGTTTTGGGTGGCCAAGGTTAAACCCATCAATCTAAAAAAAGGAGGTCATCCAATGGACTTTGTAGAAAAGGAATTGCAATGCTCCGAGTGTGGTGCCACTTTTGCGTTCACCGCTGAAGAACAAGAGTTCTTCAAATCCAGGGGTTACACTAACGAACCCAAGCGTTGCCCTGCATGTCGTGAAGCAAGAAGGTCAAACCGTTACGATTCCGGTCGTGGTGGTGGCTACAACTCCAGGCGAGAGATGTATTCGGTAGTGTGCGCTCAGTGTGGCGCAGAAACACAAGTTCCGTTTCAGCCTCGTGGTGATAGGCCGGTGTATTGCAGTGACTGTTACCGAAAAATCAGATTGAACAGGTAACTGTGGTCTGAGATGAACAAGAAAGGCCGAGTTTAAACTCGGCCTTTCTTAATTCCCAGATTAAGCTATTAAAATCCGCCGCACAAAGCCCGGGAGCTAAATTGTGGTAAAATATAAAAGATGCTAGTATAACCACTACTTTAAGCCAGCCGGAGTTTGAGGCTCTGCTTAATTCAGACATACTCAGCGCTTGAGGAATAGCAATGAAAGCAGTTATCCTGGTAGGTGGTGAGGCAACCAGATTACTCCCGCTCACCTGCAATATACCCAAGGCTATGGTTCCGGTGCTTAATACCCCGTTCCTGGAACATGTCATCACCTGCCTTAGCCAGCATCAGATAGAGAGCATTATTCTGACTCAAGGTTATTGTGCCCAAGCTATTGAGAGCTATTTTGGCGATGGTAGCCAGTTTGGGGTCGGGCTTAGCTATACTATAGAAGATACCCCTCTGGGAACGGCAGGGGCGGTAAAAAATGCTGAGAAGTATCTAGATGAGACCTTCCTGGTGCTAAATGGTGATGTTTTTACCGACCTGGATATTACCGCCATGATAAGCTTTCACCGAGAAAGGAAGGCAAAAGCAACTATTGCCCTAACCCCAGTGGAAAACCCCACCGACTATGGCTTGATAGAAACCGATGCCGAAGGCAGAGTTACACGCTTTCTAGAGAAGCCTAGCTGGAGTCAGGTAACTACCAACATGATAAATGCCGGTACCTATATTCTAGAACCTGAAGTCCTGACTAACATCCCGCCTCAAGTCACTTTTAGCTTTGAGCATGAGCTATTCCCGCTACTCTTAGACCGGGGGGAGCTAATCTATGCCTACCCTTCCTCTGCTTACTGGATGGATATAGGCACTCCAGAAAAATATCTTCAGCTACACAGAGACTTGCTCAGTGGCATGAGCATCCAGCATAATTTTCCCGTGGATAGAGAAATTCTGATTGGAGACCAAAGCTCTATTAGTCCTACTGCTCAAATAAGGGGACCGATATTGATAGGTAGTAACTGCACTATCGGGCACCGGGTCAAGCTAACCGGACCGGTGGTTATCGGAAACGGATGCACCATTCTGGAAGATAGTGTGATTGAGGGGTCCGTTGTCTGGGGAAATGTCCAGCTAGGCCAGCGTGTCAACCTGAGGAACTCTATCGTGGCTGACAACTGCTGCCTAAATGCCGATAGCATTATAGACGATTCAGTGCTGGGTGATAATGTTACCGTGGTCAGCGGCTGTAAACTTGAACCAGGCAGCAAAATCTGGCCAGGGTTAGCGGTGGAGGAAAAACACAATTAAATGACATATATGGAAATGCCGTTAGCGCTTAACGAAGCTAGCTATCCGCTTACCAAACTGCCTACACTCAGCTATACGCTCTGCATCTGGCGCTTCAATTGAAACTGCTCCGGCGGAGCCTGACTGGTGGCCAACTATCACCATCCCATGCCATAACATAGCTCGAATAAGGGAAAGCAAGGTCGTCTCATTTCCGCCCGCTACACCTGCACAAGAGGTAAAAACAGCGCCGATTTTATCCTTTAATTTGCCAGGTTCGCCAGGCCAGATTTTAATAGAGTCATCAATAAATGTTTTCATCTTGTCAGTCATGGTGCTGAAATAGGTTGGCGAACCCAGAACTATGGCATCAGCAGCAACAAGGTCATCTAAGCTTGTATTATCCACATTCTTAACCTCGGCATCAAGCCCGGCCTCCTTTAGCCCTTCACCAATAGCCTTTCCCATCTTCTCAGTATTGCCTGTCCTGGAATCATAGACCACTAATGCCTTGGACATCTAGCACCTCCTTCGCCTTCTCCAAAGCCGCCTAGCTGGCTTTGTGACGACAAATATTTAAATTATATTATACATCATCAGTCAACTAGAAAAGAAGCTGTTCATCAGGTTATTTTTGAGTGCTATCTAGGGCTATGATATAATAACAAGGCGAGGAGTGTGAACTATGCTAGACCAGTTGGAAATGATAGAGAAGCGTTACCAAGAGCTAAACCAACAAATGGCTATCCCTGAGATAACATCTGACCCAAAACAACTACAGATGCTAGCTCAGGAAAAAGCCAGCATTGAGAGCTTGGTAGCCAAGTATAGGGAATATAAAGCAACAGCTAAGTCACTGGAAGAAATAAGGGCGATGATAGGTGATGAGCTGGAGGGAGAGATGGCGACCCTAGTCAAACAAGAGGTAGAAAGCCTTGAGTCACAACTGGATAATTTATTCCAAGAGCTAAAGCTTGCCCTCCTGCCCAAAGACGCTAATGATGAAAAGAGCATCATTATGGAAATCCGGGCTGGGGCTGGTGGTGAGGAAGCCCAATTGTTTGCTGCTGACCTCTTCCGTATGTATAGTCGGTATGCCCAGGCTAAAGGTTGGGAGACAGACATTATTGATTGCAATGAAAGCGGCATAGGTGGCTTCAAAGAAATCATATTTGAAATAAAGGGCAAAGGTGCTTTCAGCCGACTCAAGTATGAAAGTGGGGTTCACCGGGTGCAGCGGGTGCCTATCACCGCGTCTCTGGGTAGAATGCATACCTCAACAGCTACGGTAGCTGTTCTCCCTGAGGCTGATGATGTAGAGGTGTCTATCAATCCTGATGACCTCAGAATTGATATCTACCACAGTCAGGGTGCTGGAGGACAGAATGTAAATAAGGTAGCTACCGCTGTCCGCATTACCCATCTACCTACAGGTATTGTAGCTGTTTGCCAGGACGAGCGCTCGCAACTAAGGAACAGGACAAAAGCAATGTCCGTGCTTCGAGCCCGACTTCTGAATATTGAACAGGACAAACAGGAAAAGAAAATAGCCAAACAGCGCCGCTCCCAGGTAGGCACTGGTGACCGTGCTGAGAAGATACGAACCTACAATCCCCCTCAAGACCGTGTTTCTGACCACCGCATCGGTCTAACCCTCCGTAACCTGCCCCGAATCATGGAAGGGGACCTTGACGAGCTTATCGATGCCCTAGCCGCCAGTGACCAGGCAAAACAGTTAGAGGAGCAACTGGCGTGACCCTAAAACAAGCTCTGAGTCGCGCCCGAGGAATTCTTGCTGATGGTAATATAGAAGATGCCCCTCTGGAAAGTGAGCTACTGCTAAGGCATACCCTGAAAATAAGCCAGGTTCAGTTATATCTAGACCTTGACCATGAACTAAGCCCTAACCAGGAGCAAACCTTCTGGCAGTTAATTAAACGCCGCCTTAACGGTGAGCCTACCGCCTATATAACCGGACATCGCGAGTTTTATGGGCTTGATTTCTATGTTAGCCCTGATGTCCTTATCCCCCGACCGGAAAGCGA
This sequence comes from uncultured Dehalococcoidales bacterium, assembly GCA_964616615.1. GTDB lineage: Bacteria > Chloroflexota > Dehalococcoidia > Dehalococcoidales > DAOVUZ01 > DAOVUZ01. The sequence continues at coordinate 21,136 of CAZTRJ010000015.1, read as the reverse complement.
GCTACTGGTAGAAATGGCACTTGACCTGATTCAAAATCGCCCGGTGCCTGCTATCGCCGAAGTTGGCACCGGTTGTGGAGCTATCGCCATCAGCCTGGCGCTGAAACTACGGCGAGCTAAAATCTATGCCACCGATGTCTCAGCCCTGGCCCTCAAGGTTGCCCTATTTAACTGCCAGAGACATGGGGTAGCAGATAGAATTTGCCTTCTCCACGGCGATATGCTTGCCCCCCTACCTGAGCCTGTTGACCTCGTAGTGGCTAACCTTCCCTATGTTAGTGAATCAGAATTGACTAATTCAGTAAATTTTGAGCCACTGCTGGCACTAGACGGAGGCTCAGACGGATTGGAAAAGATATACCAGCTATGTCAGCGAGTAACAGACAAGCTTCGCCCTGACGGCTATCTGCTTTTGGAGGTGGGACAAGGGCAAGGTAAAGGAGTAACTACCTGCCTGCACAGCCTATTCCCTTCAGCCAAAATAGAAATTGCTCCCGACTTGAGCGGCATAGACCGGGTGGTTAGCCTCCGCTTGACACACAACCCCTCTGGTGCTAAATTAATCAACTAGGTTTTACCCGAGGATAAAGAGCAAGCTAGGAACAGAAGGAGGAACAGGCACTATGAATATGATTGTCTGCGTTAAGCAGGTGATTGACCCTGAGGCACCACCGGCTAGCTTCAAGATTGACCCAGCCAGCAATAAGGCAGTGCCACCACCTGGGGTGTCACCTGTAATCAGCCCCTTTGACGAGCAGGCAGTAGAAGCCGCCCTAAGAATCAGGGATGCCCAGGGGGGTAAAATCACGGTAGTAAGCCTAGGTGTCAACCTGCTACGGGATGTGGTAAAGAAACCACTATATATGGGGGCTGATGAGCTTATCCTATTAGAGGATGAGGCTTTTGCTGAGGGTGATAGCTGGTCAACCGCCTATGCCCTGGCTATGGCTATCAAAAAGATAGGCGATTATAACATCATCTTCTGTGGCAGGCAGGCTGCTGACTGGGACGCGGGGCAGGTAGGCTCGGGCATCGCTGAGATACTGGGGCTGCCGGGTGTAACTGTAGCCAAGAAAATAGACATTACTGACGGTAAGGCAAGGGTAGAGAGGGTAACCACTGATGGCTACGAGGTTGTTGAGGTATCTCTGCCTGCCTTGATTACAGTAAGCAATGAGATTGGTGAAGCTCGTTCCCCTACTTTAAAAGGGATTATGGCAGGCAAGAAGAAGGAGCCTGTTATCTGGAAGCCAGCCGACATAGGTGTTGAGGCATCTCAAGTTGGCGCTGCTGGTCGACGTACCGGGTTGCTCAAGCTTTTCCAACCAGTTCGTGAAGGGAAATGCGAGATTATAGAAGGAGCCAGTCCGGAAGAAGCAGCGGTTAATCTAGCCCTGAAACTCAGGGAAGCTAAGATAATATAAAAGCGTCTTTCGTCCAAGATTGAGGAGGTAAATCCATGGCTGAATATAAAGGTGTTATGATTCACTGCGAGGTTGGCGAAGGGAAGCTAGCGGCAATTGCCACCGAACTGCTGGGTTGCGGCAGGAAGCTAGCTGATGACCTGGGGCAGGAATTATGTGCCGTGTTGGTCGGCAGTGGTATAACCGGTTCAGGTCAAGAAGCTATTGCTTTTGGCGCTGATAAAGTATATGAAGTTGATGACCCACTACTTAAAGATTACCAGACGGATTCTTATGTAACAGTTATGGAGAAGGTAGTAAAGCAGGCAACGCCCCAGATTCTCATTCTGGGACAAACATCTATCGGTCGTGACCTGGCACCCAGGTTAGCCTTCAGGCTGGATACCGCCGCCGCTATGGACTGCGTGGAGCTGGCTATTGACGCCGACTCCAAGCAGCTATTACAAACCAGGTCCGTCTATGGAGGAAATGCTCTGGCTACCTTCACTTCTGCCTGTTATCCCCAAATAGCTACGGTAAGAGCCAAAGCTATGTCACCCCTGGAACCAGATACCTCAAGGCAAGGGGAAGTCGTTACTATCAAAGCTGACCTTGACCCGTCAGCTATAAGAACCAAAGTGTTAGAGAAGGTGCCAGAGGAGGTAGCCGGGATAAAGCTGGAGGAGGCTGAGGTAGTAATTGCTGGGGGTAGAGGTATCGGCGGTGCCGATGGTTTTAAGCAACTAGAAGAACTGGCTAGAGTGTTGAAGGGAGCAGTAGGTGCTACCAGACCGCCTTGCGATAATGAGTGGGTGTCAGACACATTACAGGTAGGTCTCACCGGCAAGATTGTTACCCCTGACCTTTATATCGGTGTAGCTCTTTCCGGTGCCAGCCAGCATCTGACCGGCTGTTCCGGTTCCAAGAGTATCGTCGCTATAAATAAAGACCCCGAGGCGAATATTTTCAAAGTAGCCCACTTTGGCGTGGTTGAAGACTGGAAAAAGGTGCTCCCCGCCTTTACCGCGAAGGTTAAGGAGCTTCTGGCGGGGTAAAGCTAAGCCTTCTCGGCTTGCCGTTCAGCAATAATCTTCTGAGCGATGAGGGGCGGCACCGGTTCATAGTGGCTGAACTCTACAGTATAGCTACCCCTGCCCTGGGTTATTGACTTCAGGTCTATGGCGTAGCGCAGAATTTCAGCCTGCGGAACTTGAGCGTCAATAATATTGGTTCCACCCGCAGGGTTCATCCCTTGCACCCTGGCTCGCTTGGTATTAAGGTCACCGATAATATCACCGGTGAAGTTCTCGGGAATTGTCACCCTGATATTCATTATTGGTTCCAGCAGGATAGGTTGCCCTTGAGACAACCCCTTTTTCAGTGCCCCTGCCCCAGCAATTTTGAAGCATATTTCTGAAGAATCAACAGGGTGAAAGCTGCCATCATACACGGTCGCTTTTATGTCAAGAACCGGGTAATGAGCCAGAACCCCCTCTTGAATCGCTTCATTGACCCCCTTCTCTACCGCTGGAATATAATTTTTAGGTATGGCGCCACCCACAATCCTATCAGCGAACTCACAGCCACTGCCACGAGGCAGAGGCTCTATCTCCAGGAGGACATGCCCGTATTGACCGTGCCCTCCGGTTTGCTTCTTATGCTTATACTCAGCCTTGGTGGGAACGGTAATAGTCTCTTTATATGGAACCCTGGGCGTCTCCAGCTCAACACCAACACCGAATTTACGCAGCATCTTCTCTGCTGCCGCTTCAAGATGGGTTTCACCAACTCCGGATAGAATGGTCTCATTGGTATCAGCATCGCGGTGAACCCGAAGAGTAGGGTCTTCCTCACCCAGCCGGGATAATGCCGCTCCCAGCTTATCCAGGTCAGCCTTGGTTTTAGGCTGCACCGACTCATTAAAAGCTGGCTCAGGGAAAAGAACGGGGGCAATTTTTACTGGCTTGTCCCGATTGCACAGGGTATCACCGGTGCTGGTTAGGCTCAGCTTAGCTACAGCACCTATGTCTCCAGCACTAAGTTGAGATACAGGTTCCTGGGTCTTACCTCTTAAGATAAATAGCTGACCGATACGTTCCACCTTGCCTTGCGTCGCATTCCATACCTGAGAATTACTATCAATAGTCCCAGTGTAAACGCGGAAGTAGGTAAGCTTACCGACGTAGGGGTCGGCACTGGTCTTAAACACCAAAGCAGCTAAAGGAGCCTCCTGACTTGGTGCCATCGTCTCCTGTTTACCTGAATCGTCAACAATAACTACATCTCGCTCCTTAGGTGATGGCAAATAATCGTGTATCGCATCCAGTAGTGGGACAATCCCTATATTTTGTAGCGCTGAGCCGACCAAGATAGGGACAATCTTGCCCGTTACTACACCCTGTCGCAAGCCATCACCAAGCTCCTCCAGGCTGAGTTCTTCCCCACCCAGATACTTCTCCAGTAATGTGTCATCAATTTCAGCTACTGCCTCAACCAGCTTCTCCCGGAAAGAATCAATTTTGGTCTTTAGTGATGATGGTATCTCAGCCTCCTTCGCTGGATAACCGATATAGCTCTTCATTGTCAGCAAGTCAACCAGTCCTTGAAAATCGCTCTGGGCACCTACCGGTAGCTGCAACGGCAAGCATTTAGAGCCAAACTTTGACCGAAGCTCGTCCACAGTTCGGTAGAAATCAGCATTCTCACGGTCCATCTTATTAACAAAGATGAGGCGGGGAAGATTATCCTCCTCACTATATGACCACACCTGCTCACTACCAACCTCAACACCGGAGGCAGCACATATCACAATTATTGCCCCCTCGCTAACCCTTATTGCCGCCTTAACCTCGCCGACAAAGTCAGAATAACCAGGGGTATCAATGAGGTTAATCTTAGCCCCTTTCCACAGGCAGGGAAGCAGAGCCAGGTTAAGGCTAATCTTGCGCTTTACTTCATCAGGGTCATAATCTGAGGTAGTAGTCCCATCGTCAACCTTACCCAGCCGACTGATTGCCCCAGCAGTAAACAGCATCGCTTCGGCAATTGATGTTTTACCAGCACCACAATGAGACACTAAGGCAAGGTTGCGAATAGTCTCCAATCCATATTGCTCCATCTAATCACCCGCTCTCTTTAGATTATTCCAGCCTATTATACCTATAGTTTATAGGCAGAGCAAGTGAACGTGTTACAGCTCTGGGATGGATAAGATGCAATAGGCTCCCATCTGGGATGGATAAGATGCAATAGGCTCCCATCTTGGGATGGATAAGATGCAATAGGCTCCGGGGGTGGGAGGGTGGGAAAAAAGTTATCAGGTAACCTGTTAAATTCTAATTTACCTCACCCACTTTATCCCCCTCATGCAAAGACTACATCTACCTCTTTTGGAGAGGGGGAAAGTTATGTAAGAGAGGTGAAGCCTCTCTTTGCTTCTCCTTGCTTGGAGTAGCAATCAGGGAGTTTTAGAGGGGCGAAGCCCCTCTCTCGCCTACACTCCCCCTTCCCTTACTAGGGGAAGGGGGTCAGGGGGATAGGTTTCTAAATATTCTCTTTTACTATATTAGGTTAAAAACAATGGGGTAATATAGGTTTCAATGATAGCCGCAGGCAGGAGTAACACGAGAGCCACCACAAGATACCTTAAATTCTGTTTTAGACTGGGTAATAGTAGGTTTCTTCTTTCCTTTTTTAACAGGGCTATTATTACTACTGTCCCGAAGCTAAGAGCCGCCGCTTGACCCAGGATTAAGGCTGGGAGTTCAAAAATACCATGAGGAAGCAAACCGGCTAATAAGAAGCCAAGGGATTCCTCCTCGATAACCAGGGTTGACACCAAGGCTATCATCCAGCCATTGATAATTAACGCCAGAATAGGTATCAGACAGAAAATTGGGCTGAGGGCAAAGCTCACCAGCAAAGCTAGGGTATTCTTGAGAAAGAGAAATAGAGCAATAAGGGGCTTGGGTAGAGTTAAAATGCTGGCAAACTGCTCTTCAAAAGCAGTAATATATTCAGAAGGAAGGCTATTATTAGCCGGGGTAGCCAAACCGGATGCCATACCAATGCCAAACAGGAAAACAGCGATGAAAATCCACCTTTTATAGTTCATTTAAACAAGAGTTTATTTAACAACCATATTTATCATAAGAAACGATTTCAGAAAGTTCTTTCCTTGGTCTGACCTCAGGCTCTTGGTCAGGGTAGCCCAGAGGAGTCATCGAAACCACACAAAAACCCGGTGGTACTTCAAGGATGCTTGCTGCCCTTTTAGCATCAAAACTTCCAATATACACTGTGCCTAGTCCTAGCGAATGGGCAGCCAATGCCAGATTTTGCATAGCTAACGCCACATCAAACATATACCAATAATCACCCTTATCGGTAGGTGGTTTTCCTTTAAGATAGCCCGATTTTCCTAGTTCGGCACAGGCTACAATTACTACCGGTGCATTTCTAACAGCATCAGCCCCCCGATTGCCAACACTAAGGGTATCACTCAGTTCAGCCTTAGTATCGCTATCACGCACCACGATAAATCTCCAGCACTGGCTATTAGCCCAAGACGGTGCCCAACGGGCAGCTTCCAGAATAAGCTCTACGGTCTTGTCATCTACGGGGGTAGTCTTATACCTACGAATACTCCTTCTAGTTCTAATCGCCTCCAAGACTTCCATTCTTATCCTCCAACTGCTACCTTTATTCCTCTTCCCAGGCATCCTTACTGATAAGAGGGACAAAGCGGCAGCTACCTAAATTTTGGAACATATTCTTCTTTTTACGCCTGGTGATTTTATATAACTCCTGCACATAGCGGGAGCCTATGGGAATTACCATTCGTCCCCCGATTGCCAACTGAGCCAGAAGGTCAAGGGGGACGCTAGGGGCACCGGCGGTAACCATTATGGTATCATAGGGAGCTTCACTCTGCCAGCCCAGTGTCTCCTCAGCCAGATGCACCTCAATATTGGTATAGCCCAAGCTATCCAATACACTCCTAGCTCTCTCAGCCAGAACCGGCAAACGCTCTGTGGTAATCACTAACCGGGCTAATTCAGCCAGGATTGCTGTCTGATACCCACTACCCATCCCTACTTCCAGCACCTTTTCACTACCTCTAAGTTCCAGTGCCTCAGTCATAAGGGCAATAATAAAAGGTTGCGAAATTGTCTGGTCCAAACCGATAGGTAGTGGACTATCTTCATAGGCTAAGTGCTGATTCTCTGGTGGCACAAAAATTTCCCGCGGGACACGGGACATAACCTCTAATACGCGCTTGTCTTTAATCTCAGTGCTGAGGTGCTCAATAAACCTGGCTCTTTCCGCTTCAAAGTCCATAGTAAGCGCTCACCCTCAAGCCAGAGTCAGGCTAAAATCAAAGCTAGCACCACCAGAATAGCCAGCATTGCCCCTGCCAGAATACCAATTGTCCGCAGCTCGGTAACTATGTAGGGGTAGTGAACTACGGTCTGGGCAGGCACCGGAGTTGGCGCACTTACTGAAGGAGCAGATACCTCAGGACGAGGAGCTGGCTTATAACTTTGAGCCACAGCTTGTTGCTGGGGAGCTGTAACTGAACGGCTCCACTTGCCTTTTCCCCTTTTGCTTCGAGGTGGATGTTGCCGCCGTGATTTACCTGGCATTTACAACCTCCTAGGGCTTTTTATCAACCTCACCCCCTGTGCTCCCCTCTCCTTTACATACTACTTAGCCCTGGGGTGGGACTTCTCATAGCTACGCCGAATATGCTCGGTAGTAAGGTGGGTATAGACCTGCGTGGTAGAGATATTGGCGTGACCCAGTAATTCTTGAACCGACCTCAGGTCAGCGCCACCACTCAGCATATGAGTGGCAAAGCTATGTCTCAGGGTATGAGGGGTAATCTCAGCACCCAGCTCGGCTGACTTAGCATAACCCTTTAAAATCTGCCAGAAGCCTTGCCTGGTTAGTCTCTCACCACGGCGATTGAGAAATAAAGCCTTCTCAGCATCACTATGTACCAGGTGAGGGCGGGCTTCCTGTAAGTATTCCTTTAGGGTCAAGGCAGCGCGAGGAGCAATAGGAATAACTCGTTCTTTATGCCCTTTACCAAAGCAGCGCACCGAACCACCTTCCGTATCTACACTGTCCAGGTTCAAAGACATCAACTCACTCACCCTCATCCCACTGGCATACAACAACTCCAGCATCGCCTTATCCCTTTTTGCTTCTGGAGTAGATAACTTGGCTGGTTGCTCCAGCAAAAGCATGGCTTGGCTATATGAAATGGGCTTGGGTAATGATTTGCCCACCTTAGGGGAACCGACATTCTGGGTGGGATTATCCTTAATATTACCCTCAGCCACCATAAAGCTAAAGAAGGACTTGGCAGCAGCCACTTTGCGAGCCACTGTGGTAGCAGCATAGCCCCTCTCTTTAAGATTAAGCAGATAGCTTAGCATCCCCTGGTGACCGAAGCTAGCCCATGATGGAACGGAACCACACCGGGCAGCCTCTCCGTCAACAAAGTTAGCTAATTGATATAAGTCATTATGATAAGCAGATAGCGTGTTTTCCGAGAAGCCCTTTTCCACCGCCAGGTAATTTATAAAACTGTTAATATCCTCCTTCACCGCATCTCCTCAATACTAAACAATAACTGGTTTATATTTTAACATAATACCAAGAAAAATTCAGCTTTCCCATAAACAAACTCTTGGCTAGATTGCTCATCAACCTCACCCACTTTATCCCCCTCTCCGTAAGAGGAAGATGTATTCTTTGCATGAGGGGGAAGATTATTTTTGAAGGGGCTTCGCCCCTTCAATCTCTCCCTTGACCTTTGATAAATAGCCTCCTTTGTCACTATTTATAGGCTATGTTAAAATAAATTAGGGAGGTTTAGAGGGGATAGGATTGACAGATAATCTTATAGCCGAGCAATTAAGGCAATTACCAGCCAACCCTGGCGTCTACCTGATGAAAGATGCTGCAGGGAATATCCTGTATGTGGGTAAGGCGGCTAACCTCCGCCAGCGGGTAAGGTCCTATTTCGGCACCAGACAAGAGCTATCACCAAAGCTACAACGGCTGGTATCACGAGTTAACGACCTTGACTTCTTGGTTACTACCTCAGAACAGGAGGCTCTTATCCTTGAGTTGAACTTGATTAAGAGGCACCGCCCTCGCTACAATGTCCGACTTAAAGACGATAAAACCTTCCCTTACCTCAAGATAGACCTCAATGAGGATTGGCCCAGGGTATATATTACCCGACGCCTGGAAGAGAACGGGGGGCGTTACTTTGGCCCCTTTGCCAGCGCCAAGTCAGTGCGCCAAACCCTGAAGCTGATAAAGGGAATCTTCCCCTTTCGTTCTTGCTCCAAAACTATCACCGGCACTGACTTGCGACCTTGCCTTGAGTATCACATCCGGCATTGCCTTGGACCCTGCATCGGCTCAGTGAGCAAGCAGGAATACGCTGAGGTAATAAAACAAACAATTCTTTTTCTTGAAGGAAAGCAGGAAATAGTAGTCCAGGAGCTTGAGAGCAAGATGGAGAAAGCTGCTGAAGCTTTGGACTTTGAGAAGGCTGCTCTGCTCAGGGACCAGATCCAGGCAGTAAACAAGGTCATTGAAGGTCAGAGAATCGCGACCACGGTAAAAGGTGAGCAGGATGTTATTGCCTTTGCCGGTGACAAAGACCAAGCCTATGTCCAGGTCTTTTTTATTCGTGGTGGTAAGCTAATTGGTCGAGAAAGTTTTGTGTTACAGGGAACCCGCTCTGAAGAGCCATATCAAATTATGACCAGCTTTGTTAAGCAGTTTTATGATTCCAGCCCTTCTATACCCCCATTATTATTACTCCAGCACCCGGTAGAAGATACGACAGTCATTGAGAACTGGCTTCAACGCAAAAGGGGAGCCAGGGTTCATATTCAGGTGCCCTGCCGGGGCAATAGAAAGCGTCTGGTAAACATTGTCGCTGAAAATGCGGAGCAAGGCTTACAGCAACTCAGGATTAAGCAGCTAGCGGCGCCGACAGCACTGGCGGCGGCTCTAGCTGAAATAAAAAGAGAGCTTCACCTGTCCTGCCTCCCTTGGCGAATGGAGGGCTATGACATCTCCGATATACAGGGAACAGCAGCAGTGGGTAGCATGGTAGTCTTTGACCAAGGGAAGCCAAAGCCATCTCACTATAGACGCTTCAGAATTAAAACAGTGCCCGGCGCTGACGACTATGCCATGCTCCAGGAGGTGCTCAAGCGACGATTCAAGCGGAGCAGTATCAAAAGCAGCGATACCTCCGCCCTGGATACCTGGGCAATCCTGCCCGACCTGGTCCTTATTGATGGTGGCAAGGGGCAGCTTAATACTGCCCTGTCAGCAATGCGTGAAGTAGGAGCGGGCTCTATTCCTGTCGCCAGCCTAGCCAAGGAAAACGAGGAGATTTTTATTCCACAGGAGAAAGAGCCGGTAGTTCTACCCGGCAATTCTTCAGCCCTTCAGCTACTACAGCGTCTCAGGGATGAGGCGCACCGCTTTGCCCTGGGTTATCACCAAAAAATACACCAGAAGCAAGCCTTTGCCTCAGTTCTTGATACTATCCCTGGTATCGGACCCAAGCGCAAACGAGCTCTACTCAAGCAGTTTGGCTCAGTCCAGGCTATCAGAGAGGCTCCCCTAGACGAGTTAGCCACCGCCAGAGGCATGAGTCGGAGCCTGGTTCAGAAAATAAAGGAGTATTTGTGAGACTGTTTATCAACCTCACCCCCTGTATCCCCCTCTCCTTACCAAGGAGAGGGGGAAGTATAGGTTTTGAAGGGGCTTCGCCCCTTCAGGCTACCCCTGATAAATGACCTCACCGGTGAGAAAATGCCAGCTAATTTACCCCCCCAATACTTTGAGGCGGAAAAGACCTACCGTTCAGCTAAAAACCCTGCCGAAAAGATAGCTGCCCTGGAAGAAATGCTGGCTATTATGCCCAAGCATAAAGGAACTGACCATCTCCGGGCTGAATTGAGAGGAAGGATTTCCAAGCTAACCCAGACATCCGGGAAAAAGTCGGCTACTCAGAGAGCGTCTATGTTCAGCATTGACAAAGAGGGAGCCGCTCAAGTAGTAGTAATCGGTCTGCCCAATGCCGGCAAATCTCAACTTGTGTCCAGTATTACTAACGCCTTACCCACAGTAGCCGAATACCCTTTTACTACCCACACTGCCACCCCGGGAATGATGGAATTTGAGAATATACAAATACAATTGATTGATACCCCACCCCTAACCCCCCGCTCTATTGAGCTCTGGTTGCCACCTATGCTGAGACGGGCTGATGCCCTATTAGTTGTAGTGGACTTAAGTGATGCTCCGCTAGCCCAGATGGAAGCTATCATCACCCAACTGGAGAATATGAGGATAGGACTTGGGGAAAAGAAGGCGCTGATTATCGGCAATAAGCTGGACCGGGACAATGCCAGTCAAAACTATTTAGCTCTAAAGACTAAATATAAGGAGCAATTGCCAGTTATTGCTATCTCGGCTAAAGAAGGAACCGGTTTAGAACAGTTGAAGCACGAAACCTATCAAATGCTTGATATTATTCGGGTATACACCAAGACACCGGGTCAGAAGCCAGACTTTAGTGACCCAATAATCCTCAATAGGGGAAGCACAGTAGAAGATGCTGCGGCATCAGTCCACAAGGATTTCCTAAACAAGCTGGAATATGCCCGGCTGTGGGGCTCAGGCAAGCACGACGGCTTAATGGTAAAAAGAGACCACATTCTACAAGATGGTGATGTGATAGAACTACACATGTAATATGGGAAGGGAGGCTTCAAGGGTCCATTAACTGAGTTGTGGTAACCTCGCTGATGACCCACATCCCTTAGTGTCTTATAGGGAGGAATACATTGAACGAAAGACAAGGGAGAATCAAATGGCAAAATCAGGGTCAAATGCTTCAGAGCCTGGAATGACTACCGAGCGTATCGCGGCGTTAACTGATGGTATCTTCGCCGTCGCGATGACACTGCTGGTCTTGACCATTAATGTTCCTGAAGCGGGAAAAAGTGCAGCACAGATAGGGTTGCATAATCTGCTGATTGGACAAATGGATAAGTTTGTTAATTACGCAGTAAGTTTTATCATCCTTGCTGTCTTCTGGATGGAGCATCATCAGCAATTTCATTTCATCAAACGCACTGATGCAGGACATCTCTGGATAAATATCTTTAGCCTTATGTTTGTAGCCTTGGTTCCCTTTTCTACTTCCTTGCGCGGTGATTATCCCGATCACTGGGTATCAGGAATCTTCTTTGCTTCAAATCTGTTCGTAGTAGGAATTCTATATCTCTGGGGTTGGGTTTATGCCACCAAAGGTCATCGCCTGGTTGACCCTAGCCTAGACCGACAACGCATTGCTCTGAGTATAAGGCTGGAAGCGGTTACGCCACTTGTCGCTCTTTTAGCGATGGGGCTATCTGTTGTAGCTCCTGGGATGTCTTCTTACGTATATCTGTTGATTCCAATCCTTCTCCGAATAGGCGGGGGGCTGAGCCGGGGAGCAAAAGGAGGCTGAATAGTGGGGACTATGCCCGGCTGTGGGGGTCAGGCAAGCACGACGGCTTGATGGTAAAAAGAGACCACATTTTGCAAGACGGCGATGTCATAGAACTGCATATGTAAGATACTGAACAAGCCGTCAGAATGTGTGATTTGAACAAATAATGCTCGAAATACCAGATTGACAGTTTTCTGTACCAGGGGGGAGAGATTATTCACTACCTTCTTCAAGCATTGCCATGACTTTTCGTAGGGCTTCAATTGGTGGCGGCTGGCCGCTAAACACCTGCTGCCATGCAGTCGTGAATTCTTTTTCACCCATAATCTTGAGAATACGTGCTAGATCCGCCATTATCTGAAAACTCACTCGCATTTCATATTCTGTGGCGATGGCCAGCGCCTTGCCAAACCATGATACAGCCTCGCGGAGCTGGTTTTGCTTCTTGCGTAGGACACCAATTTGAGCCAGAGTATTGACTAGTAAGGGCGGGTGGCCAAGTCGCTCAAAAATCTCCAGGGCCTTTTTGTACCACTGCTCGGCCTGGTCAAACTGCTGCCTCTCCTCGGCGATTATGCCCAACTGATGGTAATCGGAAGCATCGTATCGCTCAAGGCCGAGTCGCTCTCTAATCTCCAGGGCCTTTTTGTACCACTGCTCGG
>CAZTRJ010000015.1:0-8428 GCA_964616615.1 uncultured Dehalococcoidales bacterium | reverse complement strand
ATCTCCAGGGCCTTTTTGTACCACTGCTCGGCCTGGTCAAACTGCTGCCTCTCCTGGGCGATAATGCCCAACTGATGGTAAGCCGTACTAATATGAGGCTCAACGGCTGATTCGTGAAGGGAGATAAGATATTCTAAGATTCCTTTATAGCAGGCCTCGGCGTTGTCCAGTTCGTTCGTCTGAATAGCTTGGTTCGCTTCATTACCAAGGAGATACATCCAGAGGCTGGCCTTCTCCCTGGAAGCATCCGTGGACATCTGCCTCCCTACCTGTCGAAGTAGCCGGGTTCGAATGGCCGCCCACTCGCTGGTGCGGCTATTAATTTTATAAAACTCAGCTAGCAACTGGACGATTGACTGTGCGGTAGCCCACGACTCCTTCTTCTCAGCAATGTGGAGTGCCCGCAGCAGGTTGGCTTCTTCAACTTCGACAGCCACGATAGCGCTTCTCTGACCCTCTCGTACTGCTTCAAAAAATTGATCTGACCAAGCAGCATACAGCTCTACAAATTGGGAATCGAGGTACTCCAACTCATCCTCTCCCGCAATAGATGCCAGTTGTCTGCGGAGAAATAGGGGAAAGGTTGGTGGAATTTCATATATTCCACCACCGAGGGATCTAACCAGTCCATTACTCACGGCTTCATCTAAAATAGCTTCCCAATCTCTGGTATTCAAGGTCTCACCGGTAATGTCAGCGAATCTCTTCTGTTGTTTGCCAGGTTTTGCCAGGGCTTCCAGTATTCCTGCAGTTACATTAATTGCGAAAAGGCCAACCAGCGGCAGGTGCTTGCGGGCACGGGAAGACATCTGGAGGAAGGCATATCCCAGTGATGAATCTTTAACGGTTTCTCCATAACGACTATAGCGCTCTTGAAGCTCCTCAATAATCTCTTGTGGAGCTTTTCTTCGTAAATGCGGCAGGACTATCTCCAACGATCGCGGATGTCCCATAAGCAGTTTGATAAGATGCGCATAATTAGGGTCATCTTTGTAGTCCTGTGGCTTACGCCCCACTGTCTTCAGGACAGCCTTAGCCATCTCCGAAGCACCCTGTTCAGTAAGTCCGGTCATCTCAAGAAGTTGGTAACCTACTCGTAACCAGTCTTCACTAGGCTTTCGAGTAGTAATTAGTACCCGGCTTCTTCCGCCTTTCAATGCTATAAGAAAGTCAGAAAGCTCCTTCTGCTCGTCCTCAGTCGCCAGCGGTTCAGATCCCTGAGGGTAACCAGTCACTGACTCAAAATTGTCCCAGATGAGTAAGCAGGGATTATCCCTTAAGTAGGTGACTAGTTGATGCCACTGCTCTTCCCTGGTGAGGCGGGAGAAATCAGTCGCGTGCCCAAAAGTACTACCGATAATCTGACCAAAGTTGGCTTTCCCCCTGAAGGAGATAAGAAAGACTCCGCCAGAACATCCTCCAGTTTCTGCATACCAGCGAGCGAAACCGCGTACCAACTCCGACTTGCCAATTCCACCTACCCCTGTCAATAACACCCAGGGGCTGTTATCACTGTTGAGGGTACGTTCTATTCGCAGAATATCATAATCACGCCCACAGAATCCATGACGTCCTTCAGGGCATAATTCCTTGACATGCTGCCGTAGCTCTTCCGCTTTCTCATACTCTGTATCTTTCAGGGTGGAAATGTCCCTAGAGATAGGTACATATTGTGTCTCCTGCTGGTATACAGTCGGCACCATCCAGTCTCGTAGTTTAATCGGACCAATGATTGACTCCCGCTCGGGGTCAGCATATAATTTACGGCGGCCGGCTGCCACGGCTTCTGCTATAGACGAATGATTTACCAGTTGGTCATAGAAACGTCCTATAAACTGGGCAGCACTACTAGCATACACTGAGTATGACATAGCGACGACACCCTTAGCTCCGATAGCTATCAGCTTTGAGGCTACGGATGAAAATGGGCTTTTTATACCTTCCTCTGCCGACTGGCACGCATTGAGGACATATATTGGTACTTTACATGTTTTTAATGCCTCTCCAAGCTCTTCAGCACTAACAGGGTATTCCGTTCCGTCTTCTTTCTCGAAGATAAGATAGCCTTCGCTTTTCGCTGCACCGAATAGCATATAGTGAGCACTCGATGACCGAGCAAATGTGCCATGTCCATCGAAGTGGACTAGGTGATAAAACCCAGGTCGCTCATTAAGTCGTTTCTGCAGAGCATCAAAGGTCGGCGGACGCAGCATCTCAAGATGGACCTGTGGACGTAGTGGGCGCAGAGCTTCAAGCATAGGCCGAGCGACAGTCTGCAAGGAAATATCCCTTTCCCCATAAGGCCTTGCGATGACTAACAGAATTCGAAAAGGCTCTTCTAAGGGTAGGTCCGGAGTGATCACTATTGCTTGTTTGTTCCGCTTCCTGTATAATCCAGCAAGTGATGGAGCTAGGAAACCTCGACCAGGTGTAGGGTCTCTCAATAGCTCCCAAGGTATGTTCAAAAAAATCGCGTCATCTGAACTGATACATAATTCACACTGCTCTAACCCCTCTCTTACTGCCTCATGGTAAAATAAACGCGGGTTTGGCTCCGTCTCCCCACCAATGAAGATTTGTTTAAAGAGAGACTCCCCCCCACACCGACATTCTTTGCTCAACTTGTTCTGCATGCCATCGCTCAGCACCATAAGGGAATTGAAGGTATTCTTCCAGATACCATCGCAGATCATGCCTGTCTGTCTTACTAAGGGGGTCAGAAAATTTGATGGGATGCGGATAGTCTCGTTTAGTTTTTCCGTGACTCCAGGATAGCCGTACTGAACCTTTACCAAGGTCTACAATATCAAGAATATTCATGGACTATCCTCCAGCCGACTTATCCAAACTACTAGTATATTCTGTAACAATATTATACCAAAACTTTTGGCAAATAAAGTCCTTTTGGTGAAACTTTGGGAAAGATGTCTAGCATAAAGAACCAAGATTAACAACCCATTACACAATTCATCTAATTGTTTATTGAGGGTCACTTTTAGCCAAAATGTGCCATCTTACAGCAGAAACTTCTCAATCGCTGCTGCCAGACCACTGTGGTCGACATCAAGGGTAATATAATCGGCTACTGATTTGACCTCATCAGGGGCATTGCCCATAGCAATAGCCAGACCAACCGAGGAAAGAAGTGAGATGTCATTAGCCCCGTCCCCTATTGCTATAATCTCGTTCATAGATATTCCCATATGTGAAGCCAGTGCTTCCAGGGCTTTCCCCTTGGATACCCCGGGAGCCAGCACATTGATAAAATCAACCTCGGGGTAAGCCGGTGACTTTGTCCCGGAAAAATTAAGGCTAATCTCAAATTGGGAACAGAAACTACCAGCCTTAGCCTTCTCTTCAGGAGAGGAGACGGTCAGAGTCCCTTTAATAATTCTCTCCCGCTGCCAGAGGTCGGTGAAATCTACGATGGTAGGCTCGATGCCAAAGAACTGGCGGCGGATGTCGGTTGACCATGATTCCCGCTCAGCGAAATAGTGAGTGGTAGAATAGAACTCAATGTCTATTTCATTTAGATGAGCAAACTCAACTGCCTGCCTCACCAGTTCTTTACTAATTGGTTGAACATAAACCTCTTCGTCCTGTTGGGGGTTACTCACTAGAGCACCATCAGAGAATATATGACAGCCATCCAGCGATAGCTGGTTAATAATCGGCAAAGAGGCTTGAGCCACTCGTCCGGTAGACAAAGAAACCTGCATACCCAGGTCGCAGGCTCTAGCCAGTGCCTCTCTATCTGCTGCCGAGATATTCCGGCTCTTACCCAGCAGCGTGCCATCTATATCTGCTACTAAAAGCTTATAAGGATGATTAGCCAACCTACCCCCTTCAAACTTCCCTCGGTAAACAACCTCAGTATAACAGTGACGGTATTTAAACCTCTCCACCCATATAAAGTTAGCCTGCTGACACCCATTTTAACATCGCAGTGGTAAATTTCCAAACCAAGATTAGTTATCAACCTTCCCTTGGTAAACGACTGATAACTAGCCAAAGGTGTGACTCAGAAATGTAATGGTGCATAATTTGAATACATCCCCCAAAGTAGGCTATAATTCTAGTCATAAGACTACTGTAATTTTCTAGACTATGCCATAATAGCATGCATGAATTGTGTATCACCCAGAGTATTCTATCCATCACCCTAGAAAAGGCTAATGCGGCTCAAGCCAAGAGGGTTGCCAAAATCAACCTGACTATCGGTGAACTATCAGGCATTGTTAGCGATTGTGTTCAATTCTATTTTGACTTTCTTAGCAAGGATACTATCGCTGCTGAAGCCAGTCTTTGCTTCCACCAGCCACCGATTAAGTTGCAGTGTCGTAACTGCGCTACAACCTTCTCGCCGAATAACCTTGACTGGGCCTGCCCCAATTGCCAGGAGCAAAAAGTAGAAATAGTATCGGGACGCGAGTGCTATGTTAATAGCATAGAGGTAGAGTAAATGGAAATAAAGGTACTAACCATTCTAGAGGATATCCTAGGGGCTAATACAGAGAAAGCCAGAAGGAATCGAGACCGGCTGGATAAATGCGGTATTCTAACCATAAATGTAATGTCGTCTCCAGGGGCAGGCAAGACCAGCCTCATCCTGCAGACAATAAGCAATCTGAAGCAAAAAGCGAGGATTGCCGTCATTGAGGGTGATATCGCCTCCAGTGTGGATGCCGATAAGGTGCACGAGCAAGGGGTAGAAGTAGTTCAAATAAATACTGCCGGTGGCTGCCACCTTGATGCCAACATGACTGAGAGTGCGCTAAACAATCTTCCCCTTGAAGATATTGATTTACTGCTTATCGAAAATGTGGGTAATCTCGTTTGTCCTGCTGAGTTTGACCTCGGCGAACACAAGAGGGTAATGCTGCTGAGCCTACCCGAAGGCGATGACAAACCATACAAATACCCGTTAATGTTTACCGAGACTGATGTGGTGCTGATAAACAAGATTGACCTGCTGCCATACCTGGAATTTAATATCCCTGCCTTTCGTAAAGCAGTAACTGGACTAAATCCTGAGGTTAAGATATTCCAGGTCTCGTGTAAGACTGGCGAAGGGCTAGAAGACTGGCTGTCCTGGCTACAAGATGAGATAAAGAAGACAAAAAGCTGCCTTGGCTCATAGATAATGGTAAAAATATCAACTGTTGACTTAGTCCGTATCAGCGTTCGGGGGGTGGTTCAGGGGGTTGGTTTCAGACCCTTTGTCTACCAGCTAGCTACTGAATATAACCTCAGGGGCTGGGTATGTAACACCTCAGAGGATGTAAAGATTGAGGTAGAGGGAGACACCGAAGCCATCGAGCAATTCTTGCTCGCATTACGAGAGCAAGCCCCACCCCTAGCTCATATCGAGGGCATCACCACCACCCATCACCCCCCGGCAAATTACCAGGGCTTTGAAATCCACCACAGCATTGCTGAGGAGGGTAAGTATCAGCTCATTTCTCCCGATATTGCTACCTGCCAGGCTTGTCTCAAGGAAATCTTAGCCCCCGACGATAGGCGCTATCGTTATCCCTTCACCAACTGCACCAATTGTGGACCCCGTTTTACCATAATTAAGGACATTCCTTATGACCGCCCTAGAACGACTATGCACCGCTTCCAGATGTGCCCTGAGTGTCAGAAGGAATACGATAACCCGTTAGACCGCCGCTTTCATGCCCAGCCTAATGCCTGTCCCCGGTGCGGTCCGACACTGGAGCTGGTAGATGCTGAAGGTAATACTGTAGCCCGTCCTGATGTCATTACCACCACCAGCCAGCTTCTAAACCAAGGAAAAATTGTCGCCATTAAGGGCCTGGGTGGCTTTCTCCTGGCTTGCGATGCCACCAATAAATCAGCTATTGACCTCCTGCGCCACAGAAAAATACGCCCATTTAAGCCACTAGCCATAATGGTATCTTCTATTGAGGAGGCAAAAAAGCATTGCTATGTGTCCGATGCCGAGGAAAAACTGCTTACCTCTCCCCAAAGCCCCATCGTGCTTATGAAGTGGAAAAATGATTCCTCTATATCTCGGGCAGTGGCTCCCAATATAAAATACCTCGGGGTGATGCTTCCCTATACCCCTTTACATCATATTTTACTGAGACAGACAGGACTGCCCCTGGTAATGACCAGCGGCAACCTCAGTGAGGAGCCTATCGCTAAAGACAATGATGAGGCAGTAAGGAGGCTGTCAGGGATTGCCGATTATTTCCTGATTCATAATCGTGATATTTACGCCCGCTATGATGACAGCGTAACCATAGTTGAAACCGGTATTACCCACCTTGTCCGGCGGGCTCGCGGTTATGCCCCCTACCCCATACCCCTTAACTTTAAGAGCCAGCAAATACTCGGCTGTGGTGCTGAACTCAAGAATACCTTCTGCTTAACCCGAGACCAATATGCCTTCTTAAGTCAGCACATTGGTGATATGGAAAATGTGGAAACTATGGAACACTTTAAGGATACTATCAGTCTTTACCAAAAGCTATTTCGCATTGAACCAAGTATTATTGCTCACGACCTTCACCCTGATTACCTAGCTACTAAATATGCCAAGGAACTGGCCTCCGAATCGGCTGATATTAAGCTTGTCCCCGTGCAACATCACCACGCCCATATCGTCAGTGGTATGGTAGATAATGGGCTGGATTCCCCGGTTATCGGGGTAAGCTTTGATGGCACCGGTTTTGGCACTGACGGCAATATCTGGGGTGGAGAATTGCTGGTAGCTGACTATGAACGATTTACCAGAATGGGGCATATTGAGTATCTGCCCTTACCTGGCGGGGCGCTAGCCATAAAGAAGCCATATCGTATTGCCATTGGTTACCTTCTATCACTATTCGGGGAGGACGGGTTAAGGCAAGACCTGCCCTGCTTAAAACAGGCAGACAGCCTGGAGATAGACATTATTAAACAACAAATAGAAAGAAAAATTAACTCACCACTAACCTCCAGTTGCGGCCGCCTTTTTGATGCGGTATCAGCACTGATAGGGGTCAGAGGTGAAATAAAATATGAAGCCCAGGCAGTTATTGAGCTGGAAATGGTTGCCTATGATGAGGTAGATGAAGCTGACTACTACCCATTTTCTATAGTTGAGCAGGATGGCTTGAGCTTAATAAAGCTTCAAGATTTGTTCTCCGCCATAATCTGCGATTTGAAAAGTAACACCAGTAAAGCTACAATATCAGTCAAATTCCACAATACTGTAGCCCGAATGACCAATGAGTTATGTCAAATAGTTTCCCATAAAACAGGCATCAGCCAGGTGGTGCTGAGTGGTGGGGTATTCCAGAACCGATTACTGCTGAGGAAAACAGTTAGCTTACTTGAAGCCAACGGATTTAAGATATTCACCCATAAGCAGGTGCCGTGTAACGATGGTGGAATATCTTTAGGGCAAGCCGTTATTGCCAACTTCAATAGCACATAAGAGAGGTCAGTTATTAACCGAAGGTTGAAGGGGCGCCACCCCTTCAAAAACCACCCAAGGAGTTAGATATGTGCCTAGCCATTCCCGCTCTAGTTAAATCAATAGATGGACACCAGGCAGAGGTGGAGATAGATGGTGTAACCCGCCAGGCTAGTATTCAGCTTACCCCTGAGGTGAAAGTCGGCGACTATGTACTACTACACACCGGCTATGCCATAAATATCATTGACCAGGCAGAGGCTGAGGAGACGCTCAAGCTGCTAAGGGAATTAAGTGAAGTTTGTTACTGAATACCGCGACTCAGAACTAGGTAAAAGGCTGATAGACAGGATTCACCATCACTCCACCAAGCCGATAAAGCTAATGGAGTTCTGCGGTGGGCATACCGTGGCTATCTTCAAGCATGGCATACGCCAGCTATTACCCCAGACGATAGAGATGCTATCCGGACCGGGATGCCCGATATGTGTTACCGCAAGTAGTGACCTTGATAAAGCCATTGCCCTGGCACACCTGCCCAATGTTATTATTACCACCTTTGGTGATATGCTCAGGGTGCCGGGAAGCTATTCCAGCCTGCAACTGGCTAAAGCCGAGGGCAGTGACATCAGGATTGTTTATTCAGCTCAGGATGCCGTCTATATCGCCAGGGATAACCCTGATAAATCGGTAATCTTTATTGGCATTGGCTTCGAGACGACGGCGCCTACCATTGCCGCCTCTATCCTGCAAGCTGAGCAGGAGGGAATAAATAATTACTATATCCTATGCCTTCACAAGTTGTGCCCGCCGATAATGAAGGCGCTTCTTGACCTGGGTGAAATCAGGCTTAGTGGAATTGTTTGCCCCGGGCATGTCAGTGCCATTATCGGTTCATACCCTTATCAGTTTATCCCCGATGACTATGGTATCGCCTGTGTGGTTTCTGGATTTGAACCGCTGGACATCTTGCAGGGCATCTGCATGTGTGTGAAGCAACTG
>CAZTRJ010000014.1:0-26704 GCA_964616615.1 uncultured Dehalococcoidales bacterium | reverse complement strand
CCTCCCTTGATAAGGGAGGGGGAACTGGTTATATAAGAGAGGCTTCGCCTCTCTTTAACTCTCCTTTGGTATATACTCTTCTCTATATACTCTTCTCAGGACGGGGGAGATTTTAGAGAGGGGTTTATCTCCAAATAGGAAAAGGGGGACTGGGGGCGTAGCCCCCAAATATGATTCTAGGGCGGGAGGGTGGGAAAAAGAGGCAACTAAACACCTCAAATAATCTCCCTTTACAAATCTGCCCTTAATACTGTATTCTAGCCTAAAACGAGGGAGAGGAATTAGGTTGTATCGGGCACCACGCGGCACCTCAGACATTCTACCCCAGGAGCAAGCCTACTGGCGCTATATAGAGCAAAAAGTGGCTAATGTCTGCCAGCTTTATGGCTATGAGCGGATTGACGCCCCATCCTTTGAAGATACCCAGCTTTTCTCTCGTAGCGTGGGCGAAGGAACCGATATTGTAGAAAAGGAAATGTATACCTTCCAAGATAAGGGGGGGAACAAAATAACCCTGAGACCAGAGGGCACGGCGCCGGTGTGTCGAGCCTATCTGGAACACGGGATGCACAATTTGCCACAACCGGTAAAGCTATATTATATGGCTTCTATTTTTAGATACGAAAGACCCCAGGCGGGAAGATACCGACAACACTATCAGTTTGGCTATGAAGCTATTGGCGATGACGACCCCGCCCTTGACGCCGAGGTTATTGATATGGCCTGGCAGTTCTTCCTGTCTCTAGGACTCCACAATCTGTCATTACAGCTCAACAGCATCGGTTGTAAACAGTGCCGCCCCCAATATTTAGCTCGGCTGAAGGATTATTACGCTAACTATACCCCCCACCTGTGCCCCGACTGCAAAACCAGGCTAAACAGAAACCCGCTCCGTTTGCTTGATTGTAAAAAGCCACCATGCCAGAAAATAGCTGAATCTGCCCCCAGAAGCATTGACTACCTCTGTCCCCAATGTGATGAACACTTCAACCAGTTAAAGAACTACCTCAGCTTACTTGACCTCCCCTTTATAGTAAACCACTGCCTGGTTCGGGGGCTGGACTACTACACCAGGACCGTATTTGAGATTCAGCCTGAGGCAGAAGGCGCCCAGAGCACCGTTGGGGGCGGCGGACGATATGATGACCTGATTGAGGAACTGGGGGGTAAACCCACCCCGGCTATCGGCTTCGCCGCGGGCATAGAGCGAATCATCCTCAATCTAAAGCGGCAGAATATCTCCGTCCCGGCTTTACCCCGACCACAGGTTTTTATCGCCCATGTGGGTGGTGAAGCCAGGGGTGAGGCAATAAAGCTGGCATCCACGCTCAGGCGAGCCGGCATCGGGGTAATAGAAGCCGCGGGTTCAAAGAGTCTGAAAGCTCAATTGAGGCAGGCAAACACCCTTGGTGCCCATCACGCGGTGATTATCGGGGAGCAGGAGATAAAGAGCGGCACGGTGATACTGCGGGATATGACCACCGCCGAGCAAAAAACCATCCCCCTTAGCGAGCTGGAAGGGTTACTGAGGTAACCAACTATCACAGCTTCACTTCGTAGCTGAATTGTGCTATAATAATATAAATGAGCACTTTGCTAGCTTTATTAACTGCATATAATCTGATAGCCTCTCCTATTAAAGCTAGAAGCTACTCTGGTTTCATCATCTCCACCCCACACCCCGATTTGCCGTTCTCTTTTTGTCACCACTGCCAACAAGGGGGTAAAGACTGGTTATGACACAGGACACCTCTCCTCCAACGGAACCTTTGAATAATGAGTATACGGCAGAGGATATCCAGGTTTTAGGCGGGCGAGAAGCAATACGCCGGCGACCGGGGATGTATATTGGCAGCACTGACCAGCGTGGACTGCACCATCTGGTCTATGAAATTACCTATAACAGCATTGATGAAGCCATGGCTGGCTGCTGCACTAAAATTGTGGTCACCATTCAACAAGATAATGCCATCAGGGTGGAAGATAACGGGCGTGGCATTCCCGTAGATATTCACCCTGCCACTAATATGTCAGCCCTGGAGACAGTAATGACCACGCTCCACGCTGGAGCAAAATTTGGTGGGCATACCTATCTGGTATCAGGTGGCTTGCACGGGGTGGGTGCCTCGGTAGTAAATGCTCTCTCCTCCTGGCTCAAGGTTAACATCAAGCGCGATAGCAAGCTGTACCAGCAGGAATACAGGCAAGGCATACCCCAGTGCGAGGTAGCCGAGGTTGGCCAGGCCAGTGATACCGGCACCACCATCACCTTCCTTGCCGATGAGGAAATATTCGGTAGAGTCAACTACGATTTTAATACCTTGAGCGAGCGTCTGCGAGAGATGGCTTACCTGAATAAGGGATTGGAAATATGTCTTAAGGATGAAAGAAAGGACAGCGAAAAGACCTTCTACTTTGAGGGTGGAATTACTGGCTTCATCCGCCACCTTAACCGGAACCGGGCAGTCCGCCATCGTTATCCTATTTACATCGCAAAACCAGAAAACGGCGTCATGGTTGAGAGCGCCCTCCAGTATAACGATGGTTTTGCCGAGTCCACCTTCAGCTTTGCTAACTGTGTAAATACTATGGATGGAGGCACTCACCTTACCGGCTTCCGTTCAGCACTAACCCGGGTGCTGAATGACTATGCCCATAAAAACAAGTTTCTCAAGGAGGACGAGCCCAACCTGGGTGGGGATGATGTCAGGGAAGGGCTTACCGCCATTATCAGTGTCAAGCTCCCCGAACCACAGTTTGAGGGACAGACCAAAGCCAAGCTGGGTAACCCCGAAGTCAAAAGCATGGTGGAGAGCGTCGTCGGCGAGGGTCTATCCCTTTACCTTGAGGAGCACCCCGATGAAGCCAAAAGGATTATAGAAAAGTGCCTCACCGCAGCCAAAGCCAGAGAGGCAGCAAGGAAAGCTCGCGATTTAGTGGTCAGAAAGAGCAGCCTGGATACCGCTACCCTACCCGGGAAGCTGGCTGATTGCTCAGAGAAGGAGCCTGCTAACTGTGAGCTATATCTGGTGGAGGGAGACTCAGCCGGCGGCTCAGCCAAGCAGGGACGGAATCGTCGCTTCCAGGCTATACTGCCCCTGCGAGGTAAAATCCTCAATGTGGAAAAGGCACCATCAGATAAGATGCTGGCTCATGAAGAAATCCGTGCCATTATTACCGCTCTGGGGACAGGTATCGACGACGAATTTGACTGGTCAAAGCTCCGTTATCACCGGGTCATCCTGATGACTGACGCTGATGTTGATGGCTCCCACATTCGCACTCTACTGCTTACCTTTTTCTTCCGACACATGGTGGAGCTAATCAACCACGGGCACCTGTTTATCGCCCAGCCGCCCCTCTACCGGGTTAAGACGCCCAAGCTCCAGCAGTGGGTTTACTCCGAACAGGAAAGGGAAGAGGTGCTGAGTAAGGTAAAAGAGGCGAAAAAGGTAGAGGTCCAGCGCTACAAGGGTCTGGGAGAGATGAGCGCTGAGCAGCTGTGGGAGACGACGATGAACCCGGCTACCCGCACCCTGGTGGCAGTAGGCGTTGATGATGCCGCCGAAGCCGACCTCATATTCCATACCCTGATGGGTGATGAAGTCCCACCCCGCAAAGCCTTCATCCATGCCCACGCCAAAAGCGTCAAGAACCTGGATATTTAAGGGCTAACCGTTAGCTACTGGTTATCAGCCCCCATTCAAAACTAGCCTTGCTGCGTGGTATACAGCCCGTGCTCCCTGATATACTTCTCTACCGGCTCGGGAACGAGGTGGTGAATGGATAAGCCCTGGGCAACCCGGTCTCTGATTGCTGAAGCAGTGATATCTATCCGCGGTGTGTCAAGCAGGATAACCGCCTGAGATAACCCGGGGATGTTAGCTTCCAGAGAGTCAAGGTCCGGTACGGGATAGCCTACCCTGGGGACTGCTACCAGGCGACACAACTCCACCAGTCGCGCTGGCTCCTGCCACTGAGGGAGCTGAGCCAGATTATCCCAACCTAAAATGAAAAACAGCTTGTCTTCAGCACCAAGTTGACCCTTAAGCTCGGCAAGGGTATCAATGCTATACGATGGACCAGCTCTATCTATCTCCATAGTAGATAGTTTGAAGTAAGGTTTCCCGCCAAGGGCAAGGCGTACCATCTGGACACGGTGCTCGGCAGCCAAAATAGGGCTACTCATCTTTAGCCACGGCTGACCAGCAGGAACAAACAGAATTTCAGCCAAATCTAGTCGGGCTTTTACCTCTTCAGCCACAATGAGATGCCCCAAATGGATGGGGTCAAAGGTTCCCCCCAGCACCCCGATATTCATGCTACTCCCACTCCCATTCTAAACTGCCACAACGGACCCTATCACCGGGCTTAACCCCCGCCTTCTCCAAAGCCCTAACCACCTCTAACCTGGCGAGTTGCCTTTTGAGCTGCCGATGCACTCCGGGGCTAGTCATATCTGTCCTGGCTACAATACGCTCCAGTTCAGGCGCCACCACGACAAAGGTATCTCCTTCCTTGTGCACACTGGTGCCAATACCCCCGGGCTGAGGACGAAAAATCTTCTTCGGAATCTTCTCATCAACTTCTCGCCCAAGGCGAGTAACCTCATCCAACATCTTTACCGTTTCCGCTATAAGCTCAGCAACGCCATCACCAGTTGCCGCTGAAATAAAAAGGACTCCAGTTCCAGCAGATTTAAAGGCATCTTTTATCTCAGCTAACCGAGCCTGCACCGGGGGCAAATCAATCTTGTTTACCACCACCAGCTGGGGCTTGTTAGCCAGAGCCGAATCAAATAAGCTGAGCTCAGTATTTACCTGTATCATATCTTCAGCCGGAGACGCTGAGCTACCGTCTATCAGGTGAATAAGTATTTTGGTTCGCACGATATGGCGCAGAAAATCGTGTCCCAGACCCCGACCCAGGTGAGCACCCGCTATCAGCCCTGGAATCTCAGCCAGGACAAAGCTCCGCTGACCGACCTCAACCACACCTAAAATAGGCTCACAGGTAGTAAATGGATAACCAGCAATCTTAGGTTTAGCGGCTGAAGCCGCCGCCAGCAGGGTAGACTTACCTACATTAGGATAACCGATAATGCCGACATCAGCAATAAGCCTTAACTCCAGTATTATGGAAAGCTCTTCCCCAGCCTCTCCCTGCTGAGCAATCTGTGGCGCCTGATTGGTAGCCGAAGCAAAATGAGTGTTGCCCAATCCCCCCTCACCACCCTTAGCTACCACTACCTGCTGACCAACCTGCTCCAAATCAGCGATAACGGCATCACCACCGATTTGTTTCTTATGGGAAACTACAGTCCCTGCTGGCACCATTAATATCAGGTTCTCTCCTTTCTTACCATGCTTCTTTTTCCCCTTGCCATTCCTGCCATCACCTGCTCGATAAAACCTTTTGTGCTCGAAGATACGCAGGTTGCTAACCCCCGAATCAGCTACAATCACTACATCCCCACCATCGCCGCCATCACCACCATCAGGGCCGCCAAAGGGGACAAACTTCTCCCGCCGAAAGCTGACCACTCCGTCCCCGCCATCACCAGCTCTTACCACTATTTCTGTCCTGTCAAACATTATTAGCCAAACATTACCTTATCAACAATTCTATCAGCCTTTATTCTATAACAATATATCAGTTAATTCTATTAATCCCGTTAATTTCTATAATAATTATGAGGCTTTATCTTGGAAGTCGGAGCTTCAGACCGGGGTGGATTAAGGCTACAGGTGAAGCTGACTCCTGAAGAGTTTATCAACAAAATGGGGCAGTCATTCACAACCCCTGCACTTTTGAACGAGACAGTTTTGTTTATAGACGGGTGGTTTATGGTGATAAGACTGGTGATTAGAAATTCCTTACTATTTACTTGGGGGAGATATTTTGTTGGATATCGAGGATTTTACGCTTTAAAGAAGGGCTGGCATCGATATCACTGGCTATTTTTTCACAGGCGTGGATAACAGTTGAATGGTCTCTATTCCCCAGCTCCTTGCCAATTTCAACCAGTGAGCAATTGGTTTCCTGTCGGATTAGATACATTGCCACTTGCCGGGCTAAAGCTGTTTCCTTATCTCTTTTCCTGCTTTTTAAGTCGGGGGCGGCAAGTTGGAAGCTGTTGGCTACTGATTCTATTATTAGGCTAGGACTAATAATAGAATCAGTAGGCTCCTTGCCCGCTATATCCTCAAGCGCCCTGGCGGCTAACTCTGGGGTAAGTGAGGCTCTAACCAGCTTAACATAAGCGAGAACCCGGTTTAGGCGACCTTCCAGTTCCCGTATGTTGTGTTGACTTCGGTGAGCAATGAGCTCCAGTACATCTGGAGTAACTGTTACTCCTTTATGCTCAGCCTTGGCTTGCAAAATAGCCAAACGGGTTTCAAAATCAGGTGGTTGAATATCAGCAATTAGCCCCCATTCAAAACGGGAGCGTAACCTTTCGTCTAATAGGGGTATGGATTGGGGGGGGTGGTTGCTGGTAATAGCAATTTGGCGGTTAGCGTTATGTAGCTCATTAAAGGTATGGAAAAAGCTTTCTTCGGTATGCTCCTTGCCGCTGATAAAGTGGATGTCGTCAATCAGCAACATATCAACACTTCTATATTTATTGCGGAATTCCTCAGTTTTCCTCTGTTGGATGGCATTTACAAACTCATAGGTAAACTGCTCGGCGCTAACATAAAGCACCCGCATATGGCTGGCTAGAGCCACATGACCAATAGCGTGCAATAAGTGTGTCTTGCCTAAACCTACCTCCCCGTATATAAATAGCGGGTTATGGCTGTGTCCCGGGTCTTCAGCTACCCCCCGGGCAGTGGCATAAGCTAAGCGGTTACTGTTACCTACAATGAAGGAATCAAAGGTATATTTTGAGTTGAAGGGGAGGCTGGCTTTGGTGGCGGGGGGGATTTCCCCTCGGCTACCGTAGCTGTGTAGTGAATCTTGATGGTGGGTATCTACTTGAAACAGGACTTCGGTGTCACAGTGGGTAAGCCCAATAAGAGTTTTTTCAATTAAAGAGCGGAGGTTCTGGTCTAAATATTCAGCGGCAAAGGTATTGGGGACGCCAATAACAAACTGATTATCCTGATAACTTAAGCCTACAGTTTTTTCCAGCCAGGTCTGGTAGTTTGGCTTATTGACTTGAATTTCTAGCTCACCCAGAGCGGCTTCCCAGATTTCTTGTGCCGGTCTATCTCCCACTAAATTCTCCTCATTGTTTGACCCGGTTTAACCCTTAAAATTCACAAGTTTAGTTATAAGTTTAATTATGAGATAAAGCACCGTTTCACGCCCAGTGGTTTGGGGTGGTAGCGGGCTTAGCTGATAAGTGAGGGAGGAAAACTAGCACAGTCATGGCACTAGCATATCACCCTCGGCTTCCTTAATGGCAAGGTTTTTGGTGCTGGTTGCTGGTTATTTTGGGCACGTCTACTCCCTTACTAGGTCTATCAGACTTTCTCTTTTACTTATTAACTCCATCACAGATATAATATGCCAGTAGTCAAATTCATTTCCTAATTGCCCGCACTTATAATACTGTTTGGCTTACCTGTTGGCAAGATTTGACGCACCAGTTGCGGGATGTCTTTGACCCTGCTATTCCCTTGCAAACTCTATCAACCTCGTTCATTTACCTAATATTTAGCTGATAGATATAAGCTGGTTGGTTGTTGAGAAATTTTTTTGGTGTTAGAATTTGGTGGTGGGAGGCTTAAGTTGCGAGTTATTCTTATGGGCACCCCTGAGTTTGCTGTTCCCTGTCTGGAGCGCCTCATGCTTAATCACTACCAGGTGGTTGCTGTTTATACTCAGGGTGATAAACCGGCAGGCAGGGGGCGTTCCCTGGTTTCTCCACCAGTGAAAAGGGCAGCTCTAACCTGGAAGTTGCCGGTGGTGCAGCCAGTTAGTTTAAACGGGGCAGAGGCAGTGGCACAACTGGCAGGGTTTAACCCTGATGTTATTGTGGTGGCTGCCTTTGGTCAGATTCTGCCAAAGTCGGTTTTGGCTGTCCCCAGCTACGGGTGTATTAATATTCATCCGTCTCTGCTGCCCAGATTTCGGGGTGCATCACCAGTGGCAGCGGCTATTCTGGCTGGTGATGAGTTTACCGGGGTAAGCATTATGCTGATGGATAAGGGTTTAGATACCGGTCCGGTATTAGCCAGGGCACAGATTCCTATTTCCCCGCAGGATACTACCGGCTCACTTACAGCTAAATTATCCCAGATAGCGGCTTGGTTGCTTCAGGAGGTCTTAGTTCGCTGGACAAAGGGTGAGCTCAGCCCGCAACCCCAGAATGAAGCCGAAGCTACCTACCGTAGCTCAATTGTCAAGGAGGAGGGTGAGATTGACTGGCACCTATCGACGGTAGACATATGGCGGCGAGTGCGTGCCTTTCACCCCTGGCCAGGGTGTTACACCCGATGGCAAGGCAGGCGGCTCAAGATTATTGAGGCGGCGCCTCTGACCGAGGAGACAAGGCTTGAAGCAGGACGGGTGGTGGCTCTAACCCCAGCCAGGGAGGGGGCGGTGTTTGGAATCTATACCGGGGATGGGATTTTGGGCGTGTTAAGGGTTCAACTGGAAGGGAAGCAAGCTATGTCTGCCGCTGAGTTTTTGAGAGGGCAGAAGTACTTCATCGGGGCCACGCTGCCATCCAGTTGAAGGGGAATTATGCCGTAATTTCCCTTCTGGCTACGCCTTACGGACAGCAGCTAACATTGCTCATTTCCAGACCAGCTTGTATAATCTGTGGTAACAAGTTTGAGGAGGCTACTTTGTCTTTACCTGAGAACCTGAGCCAGTTTAACGCCCTGGTAGACATTATAGCCCGACTGCGGGGACCTGATGGCTGCCCTTGGGATAGGAAGCAGACCCATTCTTCACTCAGGGAAAACCTACTGGAGGAGTGCTATGAGGTGTTGGAGGCTCTGGATGAGGGGGATTCGGGAAAGCTTTGCCACGAATTAGGCGACCTGCTGATGCAGGTTGTGCTCCATGCCCAGATTGCCACTGAAGCTGGGGAATTTGAGGTGGGGGATGTAATAAATAGCATCAATACCAAGCTAATTCATCGTCACCCTCATGTCTTTGGCTCACTCATGGTAAAGGATGCCGAGGAGGTGCTGGTTAACTGGGAGGCTCTCAAGAAAGAGGAGAGGGGGGCTGATAAATCTATGCTGTCCAGTGTGCCCCAGGAGATGCCAGCCTTAAGTTATAGTCAGGAAATTCAAGACCGGGTGGCTCGGGTTGGCTTTGACTGGGAGGATATTGGCGGTGTTATCGACAAGCTGGCTGAGGAGGTTGGTGAATTTGAGCAGGCTGATAGCCGGGAGCGGAAAGGGGAAGAGTTTGGCGATTTACTATTTACTCTGGCTAACATTGGTCGCCGCCTCGGGATAGATTTAGAGTCGGCGCTGAGGCAGGCTAACCGGCGGTTTTATCGCCGTTTCTCCTGTATGGAAGAGCTCTGCCGCCAGCGCGGGCTTAATTTTGCCGAGCTATCCTTTGATGAACAAAACGCCCTGTGGGACGAGGCGAAGAAGAAGGTGGAATAGGAATGGTCGGGGCGAGAGGATTTGAACCGCCTAAAACATATAGACATAGCGGTGTTTGTATGTTACTATTGGCTGAGAGGTGAAGGCTATGGGGACAACGCTAAAGCGGACAACTATTTTCCTTACCGAGGAGCAACATGAGAGGCTTCGCCGTCTAGCCTTTGAGCAACGGACTTCTATGGCTAAGCTCCTCCGCGATGCTACCCTAGAGATACTGGAAGACGAGGAAGATATACACGAGGGATTAAAAGCCCTGACTGATGAGAAGGGTACCATCACCTGGGAGCAATATCAACGGCAGAGAAAAGAGCGGGAACTCCGGGGTGTGTTACCAACTTAGACTGAGGCGAGCCGCCCAGGAGCAGTTGGACAAGCTTGCTCCAGAGGATTACGCCATCGTAGCCAGAGCTATCTCAGCTTTGGGGCAAGAGCCGAGACCAACCAGAGTAAGGAAGTTAGCTGAAAGTGGCCTGTGGCGGATAAGGGTAGGACATTATAGGGTGGTATACGCTATAGACGATAAAGAAAGTCTGGTTACAGTGGTGAGAGTAGCCAGACGTGCGGAAGATACCTACAAAAGATTGTGAGAATCGGGGCGAGAGGATTTGAACCTCCTCCAGCCAGAGTCCTTTAAAGTTATTATCGGGGCGAGAGGATTTGAACCTCCGACCTCAGCGTCCCGAACGCTGCGCGCTAACCGAACTGCGCTACGCCCCGCTCATAATATTATAGGCGGATTTAGCCTCTTCAGCAAGAGTGGTGGACTGAAAAGCTGGGTATTAAGGGGAGTGTGAAAGGCTACGCCCCTTGAGAATTTGATATTGCCTATATTGAAAAGAAGACCTCCTCAGTAACAATTATTAAGGGCTGTTTTTCAGGGGCAGTTTGAAGGGGCGAAGCACCTTCAAAAATCAAAACTCCCCTTCCCCTTCTAGGGGAAGGGGATAAAGGGGATAGGGTTACTAAAAGATGAAATACTGCATTGTGATAATTGATGGTGCTGCCGGCTTACCACTAACTGAGCGTGGGGGCAAGACCTGCTTGGAGCTGGCTGATACGCCTAACCTGGATGCTATGGCGCAGGAGGGCTCGGTGGGACTGGTTCGCACCGTTCCTGCGGGGACGGAAGCCAGCAGTGCCTGTGCCTGTATGTCGGTGCTTGGTTACGACCCCCAGGTCTATTACCGGGGTCGGGCTGGGATTGAAGCCAGGAGCATGGGCATTACTATAGACAGTGGCGATGCTGTTTTCCGGTGTAATCTGGTGGCTACTCGGGATGGCAGGATGTGGGACTATAGCTCAGGTCATATTAGCACTGGTGAGTCTCAAGCCCTTATTGCTGCTCTGGAGGAGAGCCTTGGTAGTGACCAAGTTCACTTTTACCCCGGCGTCAGCTACCGGCATATATGCCAGCTCAGGGGGCGAGAGGACGCCCTTCTCGCTACCTGCACCCCCCCGCATGATATTCCAGGCAAGCCTATTGATGGGTTTATGCCCCGTGGTCAGGGGAGTGACCTGTTGCGAGACCTGATGGCACGGTCGGAAGTTGTGCTCCAGGAGCACCCGGTGAGTGTGGAGCGGAGAGCTCATGGGGATATACCAGCAACGATGATTTGGCTCTTCTGGGGTAGTGGGCAGATGCCTGATATGCCTGCCTTCAACCAGGTTTATGGTGTTAGCGGGGCGATGACCTCCGGGGTTGACCTTCTCCGTGGCTTAGCCCAGATGGTGGGAATGGAGGTATTAGATATACCGGGGGTGACCGACGGTCAGGATAATGATTATGCGGCTCAGGCAGTCGGTGCTCTGGAAGCACTTAAAGGACATGATTTGGTGGTTATCCACATTGAAGCCCCGGACGAGGCGGCTCATGACGGCTCCATTGAGGATAAGGTGGTGGCTATCCAGAGGGTGGACAGGGAGGTTATCAGCCGACTCCGCTCCTGGCAGTCAGATGGCCTTCGGGTGCTGGTTATGCCCGACCACCCCACACCGATTAAGACTCGGACCCATAGTCCTGAGCCGGTGCCCTTTCTGCTCTGGGGAGGGGGGTTCACCGCCAACGGGGCCAAGAGGTTCACTGAGTCCGAGGCCAAAAGCACTGGCTTGTTTATTGAGGAAGGATATAATATTATGGGTAGGCTGATAATAAAGGCGTAGCAAACTATTTGACTTTTAAGGTTAAAATCTATGGCACTAATTGTTCAAAAGTATGGGGGGTCGTCGGTGGTGGATGCTGGCCGGATTAAGAAGGTGGCTCAGCGTATAGCCCAGGCTAAGGATAAGGGAGACCAGGTGGTGGTTGTGGTCTCGGCGATGGGGGATACCACTGACGACTTAATTGAGATGGCTTACCGGATTAATAAGCACCCCGGTGACCGGGAACTTGATGTCCTGCTGTCCACTGGTGAGATTGTTTCCAGCACCTTGCTGGCAATGGCGTTGAAGGCTCTGGGTTATGAGGCAATCAGCCTTAGTGGTGCCCAGGCGGGGATACAGACTGATGCTAATTATAGTGGGGCTCGGATTCAAAGGGTTGAATCCAAACGAGTGGTCAGGGAGCTGAAGAAGGGGAATATTGTCATTGTTGCCGGGTTTCAGGGGATTACTGATGACATGGATATAACTACCCTGGGGCGGGGTGGCTCTGATACTACGGCGGTGGCTCTGGCTGCCAGCTTGGGGGCGGAGGTGTGCCAGATATATACTGATGTTGACGGTGTCTACACCGCTGACCCCCGCCTTGTTCCCAAGGCTCGAAAGCTTGCAGAGATTGGCTACGAGGAGATGCTGGAGCTGGCAAGCTATGGGGCTAAGGTGTTGCACCCCAGGGCGGTTGAGCTGGGGGAGCTATTTAACCTTCCTATCCTGGTAGCTTCTAGCTTTACTCAAAGCCCAGGTACATTAATTCACGGAGGGGTATCTATGGAAGTGAGAAATAAGGTAAGAAGTGTAGCTTATGACCTTGATGTGGCTAAGATAACGGTGGTTGGTGTTCCTGACCGACCAGGCATCGCGGTGTCTATCTTGAAGCCTCTGGCTAAGGCGGGTATTAGTGTTGATACCATTGTTCAGAACGCCAGTGTTGATAAAATTACTGATTTAACCTTTACTGTGGCTAAAAGCCAGTTGGCTAAGGCAATGCGTCTCGTAGAACCTATCGCTAACTCAATTAGAGCCAGGGACTGCGTCAGTGATTCCAAGCTGGGCAAGGTTAGTATTATCGGCACCGGGATGCTCAATACCCCTGGTTACGCGGTAAGGATGTTTAGCGCCCTCAGTGAAAAGGACATTAATATCCAGCTTATTACTACTTCGGAGATAAGGATAACCTGTATTATTGAGGATACTAGGGTTGAGGACGCAGTTCGTGTCCTGCACCAGGCTTTTCAGCTGGAAGTGGCGGAGGAGGAGAGGGAGGATTTCCCTTAAACTGGCTGGCGAACCCTCAAGAGGCTAGGATAAAAGTTTGAAAACGCAAAGCCTCCCGGTTCTAATACATCTATTAGACTCAGACAGCGACTACTTCTTTAACTTCAGGGATTTCTTGCTTCAATATTCGTTCAATGCCCATCTTCAAGGTGAGGGTAGCCATAGCACAGCCACCACAGGCACCAGTTAGTTTTACCTTGACCACACCGTCGCTGACATCAACCAGTTCCACATTACCCCCATCAAGCATTAAGCTGGGTCGTATCTCATCTAATACTTCTTCCACCTTGTCTCGCATTGTAACTCCCTTCAGCAAAAACAGTTTCTTTTATTCAGTGGGAATCGTTTGACAGGTAAGTTAAACCTTAACATAAGCAGGGTAGTTTGTCAATTTTAGCAACCTCATCCCCTTAATCCCCCTCTCCATGATAGGAATACCTTCCTTGCAAGAGGGGGGGATAGGTTGCTAAATAACCTCATAAACTTTGACTTGTTTAGCTGTTTTGGCTAGTGTAAAATAATGGTCAATACTGATTACGGAGTAGAAGATGTCATATCAGGAAGAGGGGCAGGTAAGACCAAGGCGGCAACTCACCAAGGAGGCTATAGCCTTAGCGATGCAAGGTCGGTGGCGGGAGGCAGTAGCGGCTAATATAAGCATAATAGGCAGCTTTCCTAACGATGTTGATGCCTATAATCGTCTGGGTAGAGCCTATATGGAGCTGGGGGATTATTCTCGGGCGAGGGAAGCCTACGAGCGAGCTATCGAACTTGACCCTTATAATGTCATTGCCAAAAAGAACCTTCACCGTTTATCCCGTTTAGGGGAGGCGGGGGTTAGTTTAGAGGGTGATTCTCAAAAGGCTGAGCCGCAGCATTTTATTGAGGAAACAGGGAAGGCGGGGGTGGTTGACCTTTATCGCCTGGCATCACCGGAGATACTAGCCAGAATGGCGGCTGGTGATAAGGTATATTTGAGGATAGACGGGACTAGTTTAGTCGTGGAAAATGGTCGGGGGGAATATCTAGGGCAAGTCGGCCCCAAGCCTGGGCGGCAACTTATTAAACTAATGAAGGGGGGCAATAAGTATACCGCCGCTATCATCAGCTCGACAGAAGACATGATGAGTATCGTTATTAGAGAGGTATATCAGGACCCGTCTCAGGCGGGGCGACTCTCCTTCCCGGCGAAGGGGATTGAGGAGCTCCGACCTTATGTTGGTGAGAGAATACTCAGGCGTGAGTTGGAATATGAGGAGGAATTGGTGGAGGAGCCTGGCTATACTATAGTAAGTGAAGACGGGACAGAATTATTGCCTGAGGAGTCTCCTGATATTGACGAAGACAAGGCTAGTGATGAGGAATAGGAGGTTCAGCTAAATAATGGTTTTAGGAAAGACCAAACCAGTAAATATAGAAGATGAGATGAGGAGCTCTTACCTTGACTATGCGATGAGCGTCATCGTTTCCCGTGCCTTACCTGATGTCAGGGATGGGTTAAAGCCGGTACACCGGCGTATTCTTTATGCTATGGCTGGTCTGGGGCTAAGTCATACTGGCCCTCATAAGAAGAGTGCCCGTGTTGTTGGTGAGGTATTGGGTAAATACCATCCTCATGGTGACACCTCGGTTTATGAGGCAATGGTGCGCATGGCGCAGGATTTCTCGATGCGGTATCTCCTGGTTGATGGGCAGGGTAATTTTGGCAGCATGGATAATGACCCCCCGGCAGCTATGCGTTATACCGAGGTGCGCTTAGCTCCTATTTCCGAGCAGATGTTGGTTGATATTGATAAGGATACTGTCGACTTTGTGCCCAACTTTGATGATAGCCTTAATGAGCCTTCAGTTTTACCCACCCGGTTACCCAATTTACTGGTTAATGGTAGTTCCGGAATTGCTGTCGGGATGGCTACCAATATTCCTCCTCATAACTTGGGGGAGGTGTGTGATGCCATCTCTTACCTCATTGATAATCCCGAAGCCACGGTTGATGAACTTACTCAATTTATTAAAGGGCCTGATTTCCCTACTGCTGGCATCATTCTGGGGCAGGAGGGGATTAAGAATGCCTATGCTACCGGGCATGGCAGGATAGTAGTTCGGGCTAAGGTTCATCTTGGAGATATTGCTGGGGTCGGACGTCGTCAAATAGTTATTACCGAGCTTCCCTATCAGACGAATAAGGCAGCCCTGGTGGAGAGGATAGCCGAGCTGGTCAAGGATAAGAAAATCGGGAGCATCAGTGAGCTACGCGATGAGTCAGACCGCCAGGGGATGCGTATTGTCATTGAGCTAAGGAGAGAGGCTCAACCGGAGCAGGTCTTGAATAACCTGTATAAGTATACAGCGATGCAGTCAGCCTTCTTCGTCAATATGGTGGCTCTGGTTGATGGGCAACCCCGGGTAATTAGCCTTAAAGAGGCGCTTCAGTATTATATAAATTTCCGCCACCAGGTTATCACCCGGCGCTCCCGGTTTGAGCTGAAAGTGGCTAAGGCGAGGGCTCATATCCTGGAAGGGCTTAAAATCGCATTAGACCATATAGATAGGGTGATTACCACTATACGGAAATCTGAGACTGCGGAGACGGCTCGCAATAACCTTATGAAGGGTTTTGGTTTATCCCAGGTTCAGGCGCAAGCTATTCTTGATATGCAGCTACGGCGGCTGGCTAATCTGGAGCGACGCAAGATAATTGATGAGTATACTGAGGTAATAAGAAACATTGCTTATCTGGAAGACCTGCTGGCTAACCCGAAGAAAATGTTTCTGCTGATAAAGGAAGAGATAGACGAGTTAAAGTCTAAATATAGCGACCCACGGCGAACCGAGATAAGTGAGGAAGGGGTGGTGGAATTTAATGAGGAAGACCTTGTTCCCCATCAGAGAGTGGTAGTAACCCTCAGTAATAGGGGATTTGTCAAGAGGGTTCCATCTCGTAGCTACAAGCCTCAGCATCGTGGTGGCAAGGGTATTATTGGCATGGTAACCAGAGAGACAGACGCAGTAAGACTGCTGACGGTGGCTGATACCCATGATAACCTGTTACTGTTCACCAACCAGGGCAAGGTCTTTAGCCTCAGGTGCTATGAAATCCCAGCTGATAGCTCCCGCACCGCCAAGGGGATAGCTGTGGTCAACCTTTTCCCTATCGCTGAGAGTGAGAGGGTCACGGCTCTGGTAGCGGTGGCTGATTTTAGTCCCGATGCCTACTTATTGATGGCTACCTGCCGGGGGGAGATAAAAAGGACAGCTCTGGATAGGTTTGCTTCAGTGCGCAGTAGCGGGCTCATCGCCATGGATTTAGAGGAGGGTGATGAATTGGTGGCAGTAAGTTTAGCTACTGACCAGGATGATGTTATATTAATAACTCAAAAAGGGCAGTCAATCAGGTTTGCTGTATCTAGTTTAAGGGCTACCTCCAGAACCAGTGGCGGGGTGTGTGGTATCCGCCTGATGCCTGATGATAAGGTGGTCGCTATGGATATTGCCTACCCGGATAAGTTCCTTTTAGTCGTTACCACCGGAGGTTTTGGTAAACTCACCCCGGTTGGTGACTATCCACGTCAACATCGGGCTGGCAGTGGAGTCAGGACTTTTAAGCTAATTGAAAAAACGGATGATATTGCTGGTGCCAGAATGGTTTCCCTATCTCAGCAGGCAATGATTATATCTGCAGAAGGGATTGTTATCCGCACTCCGGTGAAGGAGCAAGACCCCAGGCAGGGCATTACTATTCAGGGCAGGAGCACCCAGGGGGTGAGGCTGATGAGGCTCGGTCATAGTGATAGGGTAGTGGCTATCGCTTGCTTTGACTGAGCTGTTGATATTTTTGCTGGCAAATTGGCTGCCAGCGCTGGAGTCCACAGGCATTACAAGCGTTATCGCGGCAGTCAGGGGTTTCTTCGCCAGCTAGGGCTCGCTGATATTCCTGCTTCAGGAAAGCTGTGGTTAGCCCGACATCAATATGAGCCCAGGGCAGTAGCTCGTCTAGGGGATGCTCCCGATGGGCATAGAAGCTGGGGTTAAGCCCGGTCTCATTAAAGGCACCAAGCCAGTTTTCATAATTAAAGTGCTCATTCCAGGCATCAAAGGTTGAGCCCAGTTGCCAGGCACGGTAGATAACTTTACCTAATCGTCTATCTCCCCGGGACAATACTGCCTCAAGCAGGCTGATTTTAGGGTCTTGCCAGGATAGCCTGGTTCCTTTTCGGTGCAACCCCTGCTTAAGGAGTTCGTGCTTGGAAGCTAGCTGCTGTTCGCCTTCCTGGGCTACCCACTGAAAGGGTGTATGTGGCTTGGGGACAAAGGTTGATAGGCTGACTCTTATCTGGGGCTTTTTCCCGGTAGCCTTCCTGCCCAGTGAGCCGACTTTATCTACTAGCCGAATAATGCCCTCAATATCATCAATGGTTTCTGTGGGTAAGCCGAGCATAAAATATAGCTTAAGGCTGGTCCAGCCTCGGTCAAAGGCAACAGCCGCCGTTTTCAGGAGTTCATCCTCGGAGATGGTCTTATTGATGATTCGCCGTAGTCTTTCACTTCCAGCCTCGGCGGCGAAGGTGAGCCCTGTTTTCCTGTGGGATGGCAGAGAATCCACCAGTTTTACTGAAAAGCCATCAATACGGAGGCTGGGTAGGGACAGGGTAAGATTCTGGTAACGGTGGGATAGGCTGGTCACCATCTGATCAATGCCGGGGTAATCACTGGTGCTTAGCGAGACCAGAGAGACCTCATCATAGCCGCAGTTGGTAATAAGCTCCCCTACTGCCTGGAGCACCTCTTGCTGGGGGCGCTCGCGTACCGGGCGGTATATAATCCCTGCCTGGCAAAAACGGCAACCACGGCTGCAACCGCGCTGAATCTCTATTGCTCCCCGGTCCTGAATTACCTCAATGTAGGGAACTACCGGTCTGGTGACCGGGGGAGGTAGCTTGGTTACTACCCGACGCTGAATTGTGGGGCTAGCCTGGGGCACGGTGGGGGTAATGCTTTTAAGTGAGCCGTCAGCCTGGTATTCCACCTGATATAGACTGGGCACATAGATACCAGGGATAGCCGCCACTTGGCGGAATAGGTCTTTTTTGGTTGCCCTGTGCTCTTTCCAATTTCGGAAGCTATCAAGTAGCTCAAGCAATACCTCTTCACCATCCCCAATTATAAAGAAGTCAATAAAGTCGGCCATAGGCTCCGGGTTGAGAACACAGCTACCGCCGGCGATTACTATGGGATGGGAGTCATTTCTCTCCGTGGCTAGGACTGGTATTTGAGCCAGGTGAAGCATATTCAATACATTGGTGTAGGTAAGTTCGTAGCCCAGGGAGAAGCCAATAATATCAAACTCCTTTAGCCGGTGCTTAGATTCAAGGCTAAACAGAGGGATACCGGCTGTCTTCATTACTGCTTCCATGTCCGGCCAGGGGGCAAAGACCCTTTCCGCAAGGACATCGGGCTGGCTATTAAGTAGCTCATAGAGGATAGGCAACGCCATATTGGACATGCCTATTTCATATAGGTCGGGGTAGCTGAGGGCAATCCTGATTTGGGTTTGGTCCCAATCCTTTACCCTGCTATTCCACTCACCACCGGTATAGCGGGCGGGCTTGGTAATCTGGTGCAGTATGCTATTGAGGTCGCTCAACTTACTTCCTCCGGACTGCTCATTATAGACTGTAGCTTCATTAGGCGCAACTTACCTCCCCCGACTCATAATGTGTTACAATGCTGGAGATGACAGGATGAACCAGGAAATTAGCCATGATAAGCAGGGTGGGGTGGAGAAGAAAAGCCGGCTGAGGAAGAAAATTATTCCCCTGTTAACACTGCTTCTGGTAGTAGCAGTTAGCGTTGGTCTTTTTGTTTTTTCCCAACGTAATCCAGAGATGATTGAGGGATTTGAGAACTATGGCTACCTGGGTGCCTTCCTTATCAGTATGGTTAGCAATGCCACTGTCATCTTACCCGTTCCTGGTATTCTGGTCTTCCTCCCTATTGTTACTGCATTTAACCCCATTTTGCTGGGATTAGTTGGTGCCACAGGAGGAATCATTGGTGAGATAACCGGTTATATGGCTGGTTATAGTGGGAGCGGGATGGTACAGGATAGCCGAATGTATGCTAGGATGGAGGGCTGGATGAGGAGGTGGGGAGCCTGGACAGTCTTTGTTTTCGCAGCAACCCCTCTTCTTCCCCTTGATATAGCTGGTATGGTGGCTGGTACTATCCGCTTCCCTCTGTGGAAGTTCTTGTTGGTTGCTTGGGTTGGTAAGAGCTTAAAATATATAGGTTTACTGGTGGCTGGTTTTTATGGGTGGGAGTTTGTGTTGCCCTACTTTAGTTAACGCCGTCCCTGGATAAATAAGAGCCACTACTTCAGGCGATATTTCACGGGTAGATTGCCAGTGCCTCAAGCCCGGTAGTTTCAGGCAAGCCGAGCATAAGGTTCATATTCTGGATGGCTTGCCCTGCCGCCCCCTTGACCAGGTTATCAATGCAACTGATAACGATGAGCCGCCCTGTCCTGTGGTCAATGGTGGGGTAGATAAGGCAGAGGTTGTTCCCCCGGGTGTGCTTGGTGTGGGGAGGCAATTCTACTACCTTCACAAATGGCTCATCGTGGTAAAAGTCCAGATAGAGCTGTCTTAGCTCTTCCTCTCCCTTTTTACCGGCAGTAACCTTGCCTGAGACCAGCATAGCGTAGCAGGTGGTCAATATCCCTCTGGTCATCGGTATTAGATGAGGGACAAAGGTCACTGAAGGCGACTGCCCGGGATGAAGCTGCTTTAGTTCCTGGATAATCTCAGGCAGGTGTCTATGCCCGTCTAGGGCGTAGGCAGTGGCATCTTCATTGACCTCTGAGTAGTGAGTCTGCTGACTTGGAGTCCTACCCGCTCCCGACACTCCAGACTTGCTATCAATAACGATGTCAGGCTCAATCAGTCCTGCCTTAACTACCGGGGCTAAAGCCAGGATAGCCCCGGTGGGGTAGCAACCGGGGTTTGCCACCAGCTGGGCCGAGGTAACCTGGGAGCGGTATAGCTCGGTTAGACCATAGACCGCTGGTTCCAGTAGTTGTGGGGCGGGGTGGGTAAAACCATACCAGGACAGGTATTCGGCAGCATCCTTTAGCCTGAAGTCGGCGCTAATATCCACCACCTTAATACCACGGTCAAGCAGTGGTATGACCTCTTTAGCACTCTCCTGGTGGGGCATAGCGGAGAAGGCTAAGTCAACCTCCCCAAGTTCGGCTTCAATAGTCAGGTCTGTGCCGGCTAGATGGGGGAAAACCGTACCTAACTTCTGTCCCGCGGCACTCCGCCCGGTAACTGAAGTAAGCTCTACCTGTGGATGCTGATATAGCAGCCGAGCCAACTCAATACCGGCATAACCGCTAACATTGATAATGCCTACTTTTGTTTTGCTCATTAGAAACCCCCAGGCTCAATTATTTTGGCTAGCTGGCTTCAACTCCCTCAAATGCCTCTTCCAGAGCTGCCAGCCGCTCCTTAGTGCCCATGACAATTAGTTGGTCACCATCCTCAATGATTTCTTCATCGTGGGGATTAGTCAGGAGTTTGCCACTCTTCCTCCTCGTTGCCAGGATGGCGATGCCAGTCTTGCTTCGAGCAGCCTTCATCGTCAAACCAACCAATGACGAATTCCCACCGATACCTACATCTTCTAGCTGCATCTCGCTGACTTGACCGTGGGTTACGGTATCAATAAAGTCAACCACTGCTGGGCGCAGGGCTAACATAGCCATGCGCCGACCACCAATCCTGTGTGGAGACACAATGCGGTTAGCGCCAGCCCTCTTTAGCTTTGTCTCAGCCTCCTCGCTGGAAGCACGAGCTTCAATAAACAGCTCCGGGCATAGCCCCCTAGCCGATAGAGTAATATAGGTGTTATCGGCATCATCTCCAGCGGCTGCCACCAGCCCCCGAGCCTGTCCAATACCAGCCTCTCTCAGTACCTCATCGCTGGTGGCATCACCCTGCAGATAAAGATAGCCTGCCTGTTCCGCCAGGGCAATGCAGTCTGGTCTATTATCGATGATAACAAACAGTATCCCTTCCTCCTTAAACTTACGGGCAATTTCCTCGCCGACTCTTCCGTAACCACAAAGTATAAAATGTCCTTTTAGCTTGGCAATTCTGGTTTTCATTCTTCGCCTCTCCAATGTAGTCCCGAACCGACCTTCTATAATATACCCTATAATTCCGGTCAGGGTATATAATGCTCCGCTCACGCCACCGATAATTAAGAAGATACTGAAAATCCGCCCACCAGCGCTCAAAGGGTGAACCTCAGCATAGCCGACAGTGGTTATGGTTATGATGGTCATATAAAGGGCATCCAAAAGCGGCCAGCCTTCAATGACTATATAGCCACCAGTGCCAACTACTATGATAGCAGCCAGGGCATATACTCCCCATAACACTCTTCGCAGCGGGTTCATCTAAATGCCTATCATCAAATTTATAGGTTAATTGTAGCATATAGTAGCCTCCTGTGGCACCCTAACGCAGGCGTTAATAAACAATCTTGTGTTTAGCCTAATCTCAGGTTAGCCTTTCTCCCCTGAGACCGCTAAGGATATGTTGAATCTCAATACTGGATAAGCCAAATCGGTACAGAGTGTGGCGGGTTATCTCCAAACTAGCTTCAAACTCAGGGCGAACCAATTCTGAAACACCAATGCCCTTTAACAGTTCAGCATCGGCATCACGGTGGACCCGAGCCACTATATCAAGCCTGGGATTGATTCTTAGGGCGTTTTCAGCAGCAAGCCTTGCCGCAAGAGGGTCGGGAATAGTGAGAACCAAAACCCTAGCCCTTGCCAGCTCAGCCTGGCAAAGCACCTCAGGATTAGCAACATCTCCATAGATACAGGGAACCCCCCGGGAACGTAATCTTGAGATGACGTGAGGGTTATGGTCAATTGCCAGGTAAGAGAATTTACGCCGCTCCAGCACCCTTGCCAGACTGCTCCCGATACCGCCATGTCCACAAAGCACAACATGACCGGCGAG
The DNA here is from genome assembly GCA_964616615.1 of uncultured Dehalococcoidales bacterium. Classification (GTDB taxonomy): domain Bacteria; phylum Chloroflexota; class Dehalococcoidia; order Dehalococcoidales; family DAOVUZ01; genus DAOVUZ01. Next base: position 4,659 of record CAZTRJ010000014.1, on the reverse strand, counting down.
CTTTTGTCCTCTACCTATCGGGCTTGACTCAATGCGACCTGCCAGTAATCGTCCAATCCTCTTGACCCGATAAAGCCTGGGATAAAGTCCTGACACCAGCTTCAGATTAAATGGGGTGAGCACCATGGTAATAATAGCACTGGCTACAATCAGTGAGTAGAGATGCTCTGAGATGACGCCGGCGTTAACCCCCACCACTGCCATAATAAAGCTAAACTCGCCGAGCGGAGCCATGCCGGCGCCTACCAGCAGTGCGGTCTTACCGCTATAACCAAAAAGCCAGGTAATGATGGGGAAGATGATAAGCCTGCTCAGGACTACTGTCAGGACAATTATGGACAGGATGGGCAAGTTCTCCGCCACCAAGCCGGGATTCATAAGCATGCCGATAGACACCAAAAAGATAGCAGCAAACATGTCACGCAAGGGGGTGGTGTCACCTAAAGCTTGATGGGCGAAGTCAGACTGGCTAATCACCAGCCCGGCGATAAAGGCACCAATAGCTGGCGACAGCCCAAACAGATGGGCGACATAGGCTGTGCCCAGGCATGAGGTCACCACGAACAGACGAAACAGCTCTCTGGTGCGCATCCCAGCCACATGCCGTATAAACCAAGGTACCACCCACCGGCCAAGAAGCAGCATTGCCACCAAGAAGAGGGCTACCTTGAGGGTAGCAATGCCCAGCACTGGCAATAAATCCCTGCCCGGCTCGCCCAGTAACGGGAGAATGACCAGCATGGGCACGGCAGCGAGGTCGTCCATTAAAGTATAGCCGATGATGATGCGACCGTGCATTGAGTTGAGTTCCCCCCGCTCGGTAAGGGTTTTGAGGATAATCACTGTGCTGCTGACGGCGATGAGGAAACCGAAACCGATGGCTTGGGGCAGTGGCCAGCCGAGCAGCTTGCCTATCGCCAGACCCAAGCCTATGGTGACCACAATCGCAACTAGACGCCCCAAGGTGGCAACCCGCCCTATCCGTTTGAGTTCGCTCAAGGAAAGCTCCAGCCCTAAGGTAAACAAGAGGAAGATAAGTCCGATAACAGCCAGAGCCTGGACTTGCTCTAGGTCACGAACCAGCCCTAATCCGAAGGGACCGATGGCAATGCCGGCTAGAAGGTAACCGATGAGGACGGGCTGTCTGAGGCGGCGGGCAATCATCCCTCCCGCTAAGGCAGCAGCCAGAGCTAATGCCATGGTAATGATGAGTTCCAGTTCTCCCATCGGTTCTCCCTAGTTTGTAGAATAAGATTGACATTGCCATTCTAGCACAGGTGTTCAGCCGAGCGCATTAGTCCAAGCTATTAAATACTCTTGCCAGAGGCAGTCACTATATGCTAGAATGAGGCTTCAAAGGGGTGAGATGATGCCTAAGATTTATCTTCTTGATGTCACCAATCGGGATGGAGTGCAGACAGCGAAGCTTGGCTTATCCAAGCTCGAAAAAACCATGATAAATATTTACCTCAACGAAATGGGGGTTTTTCAGTCTGAGTTTGGCTTCCCCACGACCAAGCACGAATCCCTCTACCTGCAAGCCAACCTGGAACTGGCTGAGATGGGAGCCCTGAAACCTATCCGTCTGGGAGGATGGATGAGAGCCGTTGCCACTGATGTAGAGGCAGCTTTTAAGCTGGTACCCAATCTACGGCACCTCAATGTCTCGATATCTACATCGGACCAGATGATTAATGGTAAGTTCCAGGGGAGAAAGACAAAAGATGATATCCTGAATAGTATGGTCGAAGCAGTTGATGCTGCTCAGGCTCTTGGCGCTGAAAGCATAGGGGTTAACGCTGAAGATGCCTCAAGGGCAGACCTGAATTTCCTAATCAAATTTGGGCTTGCCGCCAAAGAGCATGGGGCTGATAGACTCAGGTACTGTGATACCCTTGGCTATGACAACCCGTTCACTATCTATGAAACTATCAGGCTCCTGGCGGAAAATATCGGCATGGCTATTGAGACTCACTGTCATGGCGACCTGGGGATGGCTAATGCCAATTCTATTGCCGGAGCTAAAGGGGCTATAGATGCCGGGCAGGATGCTTATATCAATACTACTGTCAATGGTATCGGGGAGAGGGCGGGAAATGCCGACCTAGTAGCGGTCGTTCTAGCGGCAACTAAATCAAAGGGCTTCGGTGATAAATATCAGTTGGCAGGTTCAATTGATTTATCTAAGGCATGGAAGATAGCCAAGTTTGCCAGCTATGCCTTCGGGGTGTCAATTCCAGTAAACCAGACGGGTGTCGGCGTTAATGCCTTTGCTCATGAATCTGGCATACATGCCGATGGCGTATTGAAAGACCCGCAAAACTATGAGCTATTTAGCTATGAAGAACTGGGCAGGGGTGAACCAGAGTTCGTAGAGACGGGGAGAGAAATTTGTGCCGGAGAGTATAGCGGGATATCTGGCTTCAGCCACATAATGGGGAAGCTGGAGGTTTCATTCTCCAGTAAAGAAGAGGCTACCGAGGTTTTGGAACTGGTAAGATATGCTAATGTAGAAGCGCAAAAGCCCCTGGTCAGGGATGAATTGCTCTTCATCGCTAACTACCCCAATATTGCCAGAAAGCTGTTAACCCTTATTCCGCTGGAATAGCTGTACTTCGGATAATAATAACTAAAGCTAAAGCCACCGTGCCTCAATGGATAACCAATCTATAAGCCAAATGCTACAAGATATCTACCACCAGCTTATGGCTCATTACGGACCTCAGTATTGGTGGCCGGCGCAGGAGCCATTTGAGGTAATAGTTGGTGCTATTCTTACCCAATCAGCCGCCTGGAGCAATGTAGCCAAGGCTATAGCTAATCTAAAATTGGCTAAGGTGTTATCACCAAAAGCGCTACGCCAGTTGACCACCCCTCAACTCGCTGCCCTTATCTACCCCTGCGGTTACTACCATGCCAAAGCACTAAAGCTCAAGTCCTTTGCTCATTGGCTGGGAGAATACTATGATGACAACCTCGATAAGCTGTTTGCCAACGATGTTGACTACCTTCGCCCACGGCTTCTTTCCATTCATGGCATTGGACCGGAGACGGCTGATTCCATAATACTGTATGCTGCCAGCAAGCCGATTTTTGTTATTGATAGTTACACCCGCCGTATCATTAGCCGTATTGGTCTAGCCCCGATGGGTGACAGCTACACTGCCTATCAGGCCCTTTTTACGGATAATCTGCCTGCTGATGTCGGGCTGTTTAATGAATACCATGCTTTACTGGTTTGCCTGGCTAAAAATGTCTGCCGCCGTCGTCCCCTTTGCCACCAGTGTTGTCTCAATAATATCTGCCACTTCTACATTAATCTTGAGGCGAGCCTGCCAGCAATAAACTTCAGCGCAGACGGCTAACAGCTATAAAAATACCCAGAGCCAGGGCTAGCAGGTTAAGAAGCAAGTGGAAAGGACTAAGAGAGAACGAAAACAAAATCATCCCCTGGAAGAATCTGATATTGGAAATAAGGTAGCTTATTACCACAGCTATGCCAGCCACAACCGCCAGCCCTGTGCCACACTTACGGTTAGCTGAAAGGCTGACCAACTCTCCGATGGCATAGCCAGCACCAGGAGCCAACAACAGATTAAGGTAGAAGAAAGGCGCCAAACTCATCACCACCCCCCACACAAGACCAAGAATTATAGCTATAACTAACCCGGTTCCTATAGCTCTTAGATAGTATTTGGTAGAAACATGATAGGTAGGCAGCTTAGACAATCCGGCACAGTCCTGGCACTTGGCTCCTACCGGGGTCTGCACCAGGCACTTGGGACATATCGGCTTACCACACTTAGCGCATCTCAGGTTGGTTTCAATCTCAGGGTGAGTCGCGCATCTCATTTTATTATAGTCAACCTTTCCCTGGCTTCTCCTGTTGCCCCAGAGGTTGTTTACTTGAGCTGGCTTCGGGGGGTACTTGATGTACCCAGGCCTCCTTATCCCTTATGTCCCGGTCAAAAAGCAAGCGATTTAGCAGCAGTTGCTTTTTCCCAATTGAAACGGTGGTAGTTTGCCGTGCTGTTAGTCGTCTGGTAACTATTATCAGGAATATAACCAGAAATCCCAGGGTAACAGGAAGTGGCTCTTCAATGCCGAGCGGCTGACTAAAAAACCAGCTAACTAAAGGTAGAGCGGTTGTGCCCGCCAGCACTGGCAGGGGTGAGCTCTTGACCAGTATGGTGAGCGAGACTACAGCAAAAAATACTACTATCCCCCATGGCATCAAGATGAAGACTACTCCCATGGTGGTTAGAATCCCTCTGCCGCCGCTGAAACTGAGAAAAACTGGCCAGTTGTGTCCTATAATTGCTGCCACCCCCACTGTTACCTGTTCGGCAATGCCTAGACCTATCTCCTGAGCTACCCATACCATCACCATTCCCTTAGCGAGATCAAAAATGAATACTAAGATAGCTAACCACCTGGGAGCTAACCTCCATAAGTTGGATACTCCCACATTGCCACTACCATAGTGCCTGATGTCTATCCCCCGGCACCACCTAGCCGCTAGGTAGGCGGCTGGTACTGAACCCAAAAGGTAGGCAGCTAAGACTAATAATACAAACTCAATAGCCACAACCTCTCCGATGAGGGATTATTCAGCAGTTTTTCTATTCGCCCCCCCCCCCCCCCCCCAGTGGGGTTGGG
>CAZTRJ010000013.1:0-27210 GCA_964616615.1 uncultured Dehalococcoidales bacterium | reverse complement strand
CCTTCATAAATGATTCCCCCTCTCCTTTGAAGGAGAGGGGGATACAGGGGGTAAGGTTGTTAAGGATGTTAGCCAACAAAACTATAGTATTAGGCATAACCGGGAGTATAGCTGCCTATAAGGCAGCCGACATCGCCAGTAGATTAACCCAGGCTGGAGCCAGGGTTGAGGTGGTTATGACCGAGTCGGCGACCAAGTTCGTAGCCCCGCTGACCCTGCGCAGCATCACCGGCCGACCGGTAGTAACCGATATGTATGCATTAGCCTCTGAGTTCAGCATTGAGCATGTAGCCCTGGCTGAGGCGGCTGATGTAGTCGTTATTGCCCCGGCTACAGCTGACATTATCGCCAAACTGGCCGCTGGTATCGCTGATGATATGCTTACTTGCACGGTGCTGGCGACTAAAGCGCCGATTATCCTGGCACCAGCCATGAATGTTAATATGTTTGAGAACCCTATCACCCAGGAAAACCTGTCCAAGCTAAAAGCCAGAGGCTTCACTATTATTGACCCTGCTTACGGTCGCCTGGCTTCAGGTAAAATAGGTGTGGGACGTCTGGCTGAAGTTGAGGAAATCATCGGTACCATCAGGCAGGTATTGGGCAGGAGCGGCAACCTGGCCGGTAAACGAATTGTGGTTACCGCCGGTGGCACCCAGGAACCTATCGACCCTGTCCGGCATATCGGCAACCGCTCCTCGGGTAAGATGGGTTATGCCCTGGCTGAAGCTACCAGGGATAGAGGAGCAGCAGTATCACTAATTACCGCTCCTACCTCCCTGCCCCAGCCAGCAGGTATGGAGGTTGTTCGAGTTAGAACTGCTGCCGAGATGAAGGAAGCAGTGGCTGGGGCGGTAGCTCAGGCTGATGCCCTGATTATGGCGGCAGCGGTAGCTGACTACCAACCCAAGAGCATAGCCGAAGCCAAGATTAAAAAAGACAGTCCCAGCCTGACCCTGGAGCTGGTGAGGACGCCGGATATTCTGACCGAGGTGAAGGGCGATTTTATCAAGGTTGGTTTTGCCGCTGAAAGCGAGGACATAGTAGCCAATGCTAAACAAAAGCTGGAAAAGAAGCAGCTTGACATGATAGTGGCTAACGATATAACCGATACTGATAGCGGTTTCGGTACCGATACCAACAAAGTAACCATAATTAGCCGAGATGGCAAAATAGAAACCCTGCCCCTCTTAACCAAAAGAGAGGTAGCGGACAAAATACTGGATAGGGTGGTGGGGCTTTTAGGCAAGAGGTAGGAGCGAACAAATGAATAGTGTACCTAAAGGAAAAGCATCTAAACAATTGGTCAAATGTGTTCAGTGTGATAAGCCAGCCATAATCAAATATGACAACAAGGTCCCTCTTTGTGTAGATTGTTATCATAAGATAGCACAGGCTGCTTTTATGGAACAACAAGCTCAGCACAACAAACTGAGTTGGCTTGCCAGCAATCTCAATTTGCTAGAACAACACCTTTGGGCTGGTCATGGTGGATTAATCCCGCTCAAACAAATGGAAATTCCACAACCACCGTCAGCTGGCATTAATTATACTTATAGTAACATTCAAGTTTCTGATAGTGCAGTTGGTGTTATTAACCCCGGCACTTTATACACCATAAACACTAGTATTGATGTGATGCAAAATCGTGGGGATACTGAACTAGCAACGGCAATTAAGGACTTAACTCAAGAGGTTGTAAACAATAAGGAAATTCAAGACGATATAAAGAAAGAGATTGCTGAATTGCTTCAGTTCTTGGCATCCGAAGCAACGGTAAATAGTGAACAACGAAATAAGAGCGTAATAAAACAAGTATTGGAAAGAATAGGCAAATTGATACCAGTTGCTACTATGTTATGGTCTATTTGGGAAAAAGTTCAACCCCTATTACAGTCAAACCTTGGCGTCTAATAAATAGTACAGAAGAAAGGTAACCATGACCGAAGCATCAGGTATTCAAGATGAAATGCCCAAGGCCTATGAGCCGGGGAAGGTTGAGGCCAGGTGGTATAAGTTCTGGTGGGAGAAGGGCTACTTCAAGCCTGAGATAGACCGGGGAAAGAAGCCCTTTGTCATCATTATGCCCCCGCCCAATGTTACCGGCGAGCTTCACATCGGGCATGCCCTGACCGCTACCCTGGAGGACATTATGATCCGCTGGCACCGGATGAAGGGCGAGCCTGCCCTATGGCTGCCCGGCGTTGACCATGCCGGCATCGCCACTCAGGTAGTAGTGGAGCAGATGCTGGCTAAAGAAGGATTGGACCGGCACAAACTGGGCAGGGAAAAAACCCGGGAGAGAATCAGGCAATGGGCGGAAAGCAGGCGTCGGATTATTGCCCAGCAGCACGAGAGAATGGGTGCTTCCTGTGACTGGAGCCGGGAGCGTTATACACTGGATGAAGGCCCGAGTCGGGCAGTGCGCACTGCTTTCGGCCGCCTGTATGATAAAGGGTTAATCTACCGGGGAGAGCGGATAATCAACTGGTGTCCCCGCTGTGCCACCGCCCTCTCCGACCTTGAGGTAGACCACAAGGATATACAGGGACATCTGTATTATGTCCAATACCCCCTGGCTGAAAGCAATAAACAATTTATTACCGTAGCTACTACCCGACCTGAGACCATACTTGGTGATACTGCTGTCGCTGTCAACCCCGAGGACAAGCGGTTCAAGGCTATACTGGGTAAAAAGGCTATTCTGCCCGCAGTGAACCGGGTGATACCTATTATAGCTGATGAGGCGGTTGACCTTGCCTTCGGCACCGGGGCAGTTAAAATCACTCCGGCTCATGACCCGGTGGACTTTGAGGTGGCTCAGCGGCAGGGACTGCCTCTGGTGAATATACTGAACCCCGATGCCACCATGAATGAAAATGCCGGGCCCTATGTCGGCCTCGACCGGTTCTCCTGCCGTGGGGCGATACTATCCGACCTGGAAAAAGATGGGCTTCTGGTAAAGGTTGAGCCCTATACCCATTCAGTGGGACACTGCCAGCGCTGTCAGACGATTATTGAGCCGCTCGCCAGCAAACAATGGTTTATCAATACCCAACCATTAGCTCAACCCGCCATTAAAGCTGTCATTGATGGGCGTATTACCATCATTCCCGAGCGCTTTGTCAAGGTATATCTCAACTGGATGGAGAACATTCGTGACTGGTGCATCAGCCGCCAGCTATGGTGGGGACATCGAATCCCGGTATGGTATTGCCACGACTGTGACGAGCTAACGGTAACCGTTGACGAGGCTAAATCTTGCTGCCACTGTGGCTCAGCCAGCATCAGCCAGGACCCTGATGTTCTGGATACCTGGTTCAGCTCAGCGTTGTGGACTCACTCTACCCTGGGCTGGCCTGATGATACCGAAGACCTGCGTTACTTCTACCCGACCACAGTAATGGAAACCGGCTATGACATCATTTTCTTCTGGATAGCCAGAATGATTATGATGGGGCTGGAGGATACCGGCGATATTCCCTTCCACACCGTTTACCTTCATGGTCTGATACGGGATGAGAAGGGAGAGAAGATGAGCAAGATTAAGGGTAATGTGCTTAATCCCATTGACACGCTGGAGAAATATGGCACCGATGCTTTGCGCTTTGCTCTATCCACGGGGACATCGCCGGGAAATGACATCAAGCTGACCCCGTCACGGCTTGAAGCCGGGCGCAACTTTACCAACAAGCTGTGGAATGCCACCCGGTTCGTGGTCAGATGTATTGAGCCCGAAGGCACCGATGTGAAAATTCATGGGGGTCTGATCCCGGTAGAAGACCGCTGGATTCTGAGCTGTCTTAGTCGCACTGTATCCAGTGTAACCAGTCTTATGGAGGACTTCCAGTTTGGAGAGGCACAAAGGCAAATCCATGACTTCCTCTGGGGTGAATTTTGCGACTGGTATATTGAAATAGCCAAGATTCGCCTCCGTTCTGAGGCTAAGGAGGTGCCATCACCGCTCCCGGTTTTGGTTCATGTTCTGGAGACCTCCCTCCGTCTGTTGCACCCCTATATGCCTTTTGTCACTGAAGAGCTATGGCAAAACCTGAAAAATCACCTACCTCCAGACTGGCAAACAGCTGAGTCTATAATGGTAGCTGCTTACCCTGAGGCTGAGGATGAGGCTATTGACCCGGAAGCAGAACGGGTTATGAAATCTGTAATAGAAATAATACGCTCTATCCGCAATGCCCGGGCTCAATATAAGGTGGAGAACACCAGGTGGATTGAGGCGCAAATCTATGGTGGTAAGCTTACACCGGCTATCATTCCCTATTCTCAAGCTATCCAGACCCTGGCTCGGGCAAGACCGATTACTTTCCTGGACAAGAGACAGGAAAATCCACCAACTGAAAATGCCCTGGTGCTGGTGCTCACAGAGACCGAAGTGGTTATACCTATGGAAAGCATGGTTGACCTTGAAGCTGAGAGAAAACGGCTACAGAAGGAGATAGAACAAAGCCAGGCAGAGGTGGCTCAACTTGAAGCCAGGCTGAAGGACAGGGCATTTCTGACCAGGGCACCAGCGGCGGTGGTGGACAAAGAACGCCAGAAGCTGGCGGCAGTTAAAGACAAGCTGGAGAGGCTGAGGTCTGCCTGAAGGTTAAATACCCGCTAGACATTAAACAGGAAGGTAATAACATCGCCATCCTTGACAATGTAGCCTTTGCCTTCCTGTCGGAGAATCCCTTTCTTGTGAGCTTCGGCTAAACTACCGCACTTCACCAGTTCATCATAGGTTATTACCTGTGCCCGAATGAAGCCCCTTTCCATATCGGAGTGAATTTTTCCCGCTGCTTTAAGGGCATTAGTGCCATCTTGAATAGACCAGGCTTTAATTTCACTCGAGACTATAGTGAAGAACGAGATTAGCCCTAATAATTCATAGGACAGCTTGATAGTGCGGTCAAGTCCGGATTCGCTCATCCCAAACTCGGCACGAAATTCCTCAGCAGCACTATCATCTAATTGAGTCAGCTCCATTTCTAACTTACCACACAGGGTAATAAGGCGACATTTTGGTCGTGAATAACGTGAGTTTAGCTCTGCCTCTAAAGATGATGCCTGGGGTAGCTGGTCTTCTCCGATATTCACCATTATTAATAGTGGCTTGGCAGTAAGAAACTGGTAGTTAGCAATAGTTTTGACCTCGTCAGTGGTTAGCTTTAGCTCCCTGATGGGTATGTCTTTTTCCAAATCAGCCTTGACCTTCATTAGCAGCTCCTGTTCCCGGAGAAGATCCTGGTGCTCAGGTTGTTTGGCTCCTCTTAAAGACGTCTTTATTCTTTCCAGTCTTCTCTCCAGTAACGCTAAATCGGAAAAGGCAAGCTCGGCGTCTATGGTGGCAATATCCTGCTCTATGTCCAGACCACCTTCAATATGAGGTTTGCTTTCATTGGTTAAGGCCCGGACGATATTAATCAGAGCATCTGCATTGCTGAGCTGGCTCAACAATTGACCACTTATAGCCTTGTCCTTGATGGGGGCACCGGTGTCAATGTATCTTACCTCAGCCGGGACTACACGCTTAGGCTGAAGGGTATCGGCTAGTATTTTAAGGCGTGGCTCTGGAACCTTAGCTATTCCAATATGGGGGGTTAAGCTTTCGGTATCAGCTTTACCTCTGGTCAAAGCGTTGAAAATAGTTGTTTTCCCGCTTCCAGCTGGCCCGGTGATGCCAATATCGATACTCATTGGTCAGGACTACCAATCTCGCTTCTCGTTCTTCTCTGATTTAAGGAAGAGAATGGGTTATATAGGAAAGGATTTTTAACCTACAAAAACCTCTGGTTTTTACCCCGAGTCATTAACGAGCTGACATTATTATTTCTCTGGCTTGCTGAAGGGCAAGGTCTCTTTCCTCACGGATTAGCTGTTCATTGCCCGCCAGCTCCAACAAGTTGAGAAGTGCCTCATGTGTGCCAGTCTTGCTAATCAGTTGTATAGCTTTAATCCTCAACTCGGGAGAAAGCTCTGAGTCGGTGGCAATAGCATTTAATTTTTTTAATTGATTAGGCTGTTCTGACATTGTATTTCTCCTGTCGGCTTCAGCAATATTAGCCAGCTGAGGTATTATTAACCTTGTTATTTATTCTACCCTTTGCGCCATTATTGTTCAATAGAGGTTCTTTATCAATCACCCCCTTTGTATGGTAAAATGGGATACCTGTCAATTAGGAGAGGCAAATTTTGCTGTATATATTGTTAGGTCAGGATGATTTTTCCCGGCGCCAGTGTCTTGACGAGATAAAAGCAAGTATGGGTGACCAGGCACTGTTAGCGGCTAATACCACTACATTTGATGGTCAGCAAATGACCTTAGACCAATTAAGAACCGTCTCTGAGACGATGCCCTTCCTGGTGGAAAGGCGTCTGGTCATTGTTAGCGGTTTACTGGAGCGTTTTGAACCCAAGAGTAAATTCAGCCGACAGAAGAAAATCACGCCTGCATCCAACCAGCAAAACGGGTATAAATCGTTAGCCGACTACATCAGTAAGCTACCTGATAGCATAATTTTAGTATTAATAGATGGCAAGATAAAAAGCAACAATCCTCTGCTCAGGGAGCTTTCAGCCAAGGCGGAGGTAAAATCCTTTCCGCTACTAAAGGATGCTGAGCTGCGGCAGTGGATTCAAAGGCGTGTGACTGAGGGGGGAGGTAGCATTTCCTCCCCGGCGGTAAGCTTGCTGGCTAAAATTGTGGGTGGTAATCTATGGGCGATGGCAAATGAAATTAATAAGCTGGTCCTATTTGCCTCGGGCCGCCGTATCGAGGAAGGGGATATCAAGATGGTGGTGAGCTATGTCCAAGAGGCTAATGTTTTTGCTATGGTTGATGCTATCCTTGACTTTAAAGCTGGGATGGCTGAGCAATTACTACAGCGGTTACTGCAAGGAGGAGCTGCCCCTGCCTATCTTCTGGTTATGTTATCACGGCAGGTTCGGATGATAGTTCAAGTAAAGGAGCTAACAAGCCAGGGGGAACCTAAAATAGAGATTCAGGATAAGTTAGGTTTGACCAAGGAGTTTGCCTGGAGTAAGACACTAGAGCAAGCTGGTAAGTATCCTTGGGCACGGCTTAAGGAAGTGTATCACAAGCTTTTGGAAGCTGACCTGTCAATTAAGACCGGGAAATATGGGGGGGAGCTTGCCCTCAATCTTCTGATTGCCGAGCTGGGGCAATGACATAAGATATAGGTAATTCATCAATATGCAGAAAGCCAAAAAGTCTGAGCTACCGGTTCTAGCCATAGACCTGGGCGGAACCAAGATAATTGCCGCTATTATTTCGGATAAAGGTCAGGTGATGGCTAGGGAATACTACCTCACGCTGGCTGAGGAGGGACCACAGCCGGTAATTGCCCGGGTGCTTTCGGCTATAGACCATGTTCTTGATTCAAGGAATCTGGACTTGTCTGAACTACACAGCATAAGCCTCGCCGCCGCTGGAGCTATAGACCTTGATAAAGGGCTGGTAACCTTATCTGCGCATCTTCCCGGCTGGTATAATATTCCACTGAGAGATATTGTGAAAGATAAGCACAGAGCTAATACCTTCCTCATTAATGATGCTAGTGCTGCTGCCTGGGGCGAGCATCACTTCGGCGCTGGCAGGGGAGTAAATAATCTTATTTTACTTACGCTAGGCACTGGCATTGGTGGTGGGGTTATCATCAATGGCAAGTTATACTCTGGACCGTGTGGTAGTGCTGGTGAGATAGGGCATACCACCATTGATGTTAATGGACCAAGGTGTAGTTGTGGCAACATTGGCTGCTTGGAAACACTAGCCTCTGGCACCGCAGTGGCTCAAGAAGCAATAAGACGCATTAGTCAAGGGGAGAAGTCTTCTCTTGCTGAGATTGTAGAGGGTAAGGTAGAAAATATCACTGCCGAAGCGGTTGGAGTAGCGGCTAAGAATGGAGATTCTCTAGCTTTAGAGGTTATTTCCCAGTCAGCAACCTATCTCGGGGTAGGTATGGTAAACCTGGTTAATATCTTTAACCCGGAAATGATTATTATCGGTGGTGGGATGGCACAAATGGGAGACCTCCTGCTTGATACCGCCAGGCAGGTAGTAAAGGAAAGAGCCTTCCCGCTATCAGCTCAGGCAGTGCGTATCGTTACTGCTCAGCTTGGTGATAATGCCGGGGTGGTTGGGGCGGCTGTCTTTGCCCGTCAGCAAAATTGACAGCTAGTATGGGTTGCACTAAAATCGTATGTATTATGACTGGTGATGAAATTCGGGCAGCATTTCTGAGCTTCTTTAAAGAAAAGGGGCATGAAATCATTCCTAGCTCTTCCTTGATACCTCGGGGTGACCCCACTTTACTGCTTACCAGTGCCGGCATGGTGCAGTTCAAGCCTTACTTCTTGGGCGAGGCGTTGCCGCCTAATCCCCGCCTGGCATCGTGCCAGAAGTGTTTTCGCACCACTGATATTGAATCGGTAGGCGATACCAGCCACCTCACCTTTTTTGAGATGCTGGGCAACTTTAGCGTTGGTGATTATTTCAAGCAGGAAGCTATTAGCTGGGCATGGGAATTTGTTACCCGGCGCCTGAAGCTTCAGCCTCAACGACTTTGGATAACTGTTTTCCTGGATGATGATGAGTCTTTTCAACTCTGGCGTAATATTGGTGTTCCTGAGGAGAGGATATTAAGATTTGGCGAGCAGGATAACTTCTGGGGTCCAGCCGGTAACTCCGGACCCTGTGGACCATGCAGTGAAATTCATTATGACTTTGGTGAGGAGTTTGGCTGCGGGAAGGCTTCCTGTGCCCCCGGCTGTGGTTGTGGTCGGTTTTCCGAGATATGGAACCTGGTATTTACTCAATATAACCAGGATGAAAAGGGGCAGCGAACCTTATTGCCCAAACCTAATATTGATACCGGCATGGGATTAGAGAGAACGGTAGCCGTGGTAAACGGCAAAGCCTCAGTCTATGAAACTGACCTTTTTACTCCTCTGCTGGAATATATATCTGGGCTGACAGGGAAGGAATATGGTGGTGATGATGATATTGATGATACTATTCGGGTAATAGCTGAGCATAGCCGGGGAATTCCCTTTCTCATTGCTGACGGGGTAATTCCCAGCAACGAAGGGCGGGGCTATGTGCTGCGCCGACTATTGCGCCGCGCCGCCCTCTTTGGTCGCAGATTGGGGCTGGATAAACCATTCCTGGCCCAAACAGCTCTGGTCACCATCCAGCAGATGGGACATATCTATCCTGAGATAGGGCAAAGGCAGGACTTTATTATTAAGGTGATAGAGCTTGAGGAAGCCAGATTTAATGAGACACTTAACACCGGTCTGGAGTTGCTGGATGGAATTATGGAGGAAGCTGGCATCAAGAGGGAAAATAAAATCTCTGGTGAGCAGGGATTCAGGTTATATGATACCTATGGCTTTCCCATAGAGCTAACCACCGAGATTGCCGCGGGACATGGGTTTTCGGTAGATTTGGAAGGCTTTAATAAGGAAATGGAGAAACAGCGGGAGAGAGCTCAGGCTGCCCAAAAGTTTAAAATAAAGGTAATAACAGGAAAACCCAACCTATCTGTTACTGATGTCAAGTTTGTTGGCTATGATTTCCTCAAGCACAGGTCTGTCATTAGTGGTCTGGTGGTTGAACAGCCTGTAAATACAATATCAGAGGGGCAGACGGCTGGTGTCATACTTTCTGAGACCCCTTTCTATGGGGAGATGGGGGGACAGGTAGGTGATACCGGCGAGATACTTGGCAAATCTGGCCGCTTTTCAGTTACCAATACTATCCGTGTCCCGCCAGATATTATTGTCCACCAGGGGCATGTTACTGAGGGGAGTCTAACTGTGGGAGAGGAGGTTGAGGCTGAGGTGGATAAGGAACGGCGACTTGATATTGAGCGTAATCATACCGCGACCCACTTGCTTCAGCTGGCTCTGCGTCAGGTGTTGGGTGAGCATGTTCAGCAACGGGGCTCACTGGTAGCCCCTGAGCGATTCCGGTTTGACTTTTCCCACCTGACCGCGATGACGGAAAAGGAGTTGGAGGAAGTACAGCATATTGTCAACGGGAAAATTCGTCAGAATCTGAGAGTATATGACGAGGAGCTTCCATATAAAAAGGCTATAGAGGAGGGTGCCATCGCTCTATTTGATGAGAAGTATGGTGATGTCGTCAGGGTACTGAAAATCGGTGAACCACCAATCAGTGCCGAGCTATGTGGCGGCACCCATGTCGCCTCCACCGGGGAGATAGGTTTCTTTCAAGTTATCACTGAAATGAGTATCGGTGCTGGACTGCGCCGTATTGAAGCCGTTACCGGCAGACAGGCTGAGGCATTTATTGATAAGCGTTTATCGGATTTGGAGAAAATTACCCAGCTGGTAGGAGCATCACCAGATTCTGCTCGGGATAAGGTGACCAGTTTAGTTACTGAGCTGGATAAAGAGAGGAAGCAGGTTCTGGCTCTGGAGAGGGAACTGGCCAAGCTAAGAGCTGAATCTTTAGCTGGTCAGGCAGAAGTGGTTAACGGAATAACGGTGCTGGCAGCCAGAGTGCCGCCGTCCCGCCCTGAGGTTTTGCGAGAAATGGCTGACCTGCTCCGGGACAGGCTTAAAAGTGCGGTGGTGGTTTTGGGCACAGTCTATGAAGATAAGCCTGCTTTTCTGGTGGCAGTAACCCCGGATTTAGTCACCAGAGGCTATAATGCTGGAGAAATAGTGAAACAGGTGGCTGAGGTGACCGGGGGCAGTGGTGGGGGCAAAGCAGGATTAGCCCAGGCCGGTGGTAAGGACAAAGATAAATTGGATGAAGCCCTTCGGTTAGTGAAGAGCTTAATATAGAAATTGTTTAGCAACCTATCCCCCTGACCCCCTTCCCTTAATAAGGGAAGGGGGAGTAAGGGTAAGAGAGGGGCTTTGCCCTCTCTAAAATCTCTTCCCCCTCTCCTTGAAAGGAGAGGGGGATAAAGGGGGTGAGGTTGATAGGAAATCATAGATAACTGGAGATAGTATCACGCGCAGTCTGGGTCTTGATATCGGTGATAAGAGGATTGGGGTGGCTGTCAGCGACCCCGGCGGTATATTAGCCAGCCCGCTTACTATTATCAATCGTATAGATGAGACAGTAGATGTTGAGGCTATTACCGGTATTATTAGCCAGCAACAGGTTAAGCAAATTGTGGTTGGTCTCCCCCGCTCTATGGATGGTAGCATAGGTAGGCAGGCGGAGAAGGTGAAAGCCTTTGTTCAGAAATTATCTAGCCATACTGAAGTCCCGGTAGAGCTCAGGGATGAGCGCTTATCAACGGTATCAGCTAAACGCTTGATGCGGGCAGCTAATACCAAAAAAACCAGGGATGATGCTATAGCCGCCGCCATCATCTTGCAAGGTTATCTGGAAGAAACGCGGTAGATAAGAATTTTGAACCAGTCTAATAGCTTTCACTTAATACAAACTTGCCCTGATAGTAAAGCCCGTGCTGGAGAACTCCAAACACCACACGGTCGGGTACCCACGCCGGTATTTCTACCGGTAGGCAGCCAGGGCACAGTTAAAACATTGACCCCGGGAGAGGTTAAAGATATTGGGATGGCAATGGTATTGGCTAATGCCTATCACCTCTACCTGAGGCCGGGCATGGCTGTAATTGACAAGATGGGCGGTTTACATAAATTTATGGGCTGGGACCGG
This sequence comes from uncultured Dehalococcoidales bacterium, assembly GCA_964616615.1. Taxonomy (GTDB): domain Bacteria; phylum Chloroflexota; class Dehalococcoidia; order Dehalococcoidales; family DAOVUZ01; genus DAOVUZ01. The sequence continues at coordinate 15,521 of CAZTRJ010000013.1, read as the reverse complement.
GCCATTCTTACTGATAGTGGTGGCTACCAGATATTTAGCCTAGCCCGTCTATGCCAGGTCAGCGATGATGGGATTATATTCCGTTCCCATATTGATGGCAGTCAGCATTTTATTACCCCCGAATCAATTATTCAGTTTCAAGAGAGGCTTGGTGCTGATATTATTATGGTTTTAGATGAATGCCCTGCCTATGATGATAGCTTTGAGAAGGTGCAGATGGCAATGACCAGAACCCACCAATGGGCAGAGAGGTGCCAGAAATCCAAGACGCGTAATGACCAGGCTCTATACGCTATCGTGCAAGGGGGTGTTTTCCCTCAGCTTCGGCATCAGTCGGCTGAATACCTTAGTTCGCTAGGTTTCTCTGGTTATGCTATTGGCGGCTTGAGTATCGGCGAACCTAAAAAGTTGACCCTGGCTGTAATTGAACAAACGGTAGCTTTGTTACCGGAGAGCCAGCCACGATACCTGATGGGGGTAGGCTCTCCACCGGATATTATCGAGGCTGTAGCCAGGGGGTGCGATATATTTGATAGCGCCCTGCCTACCCGCATAGCTCGAAATGGTAGCTTCTTCACCCCCGTGGAGCGGATAAATATTCGAAACGCTGTTTATAGCCAGATGGAACAGCCGGTTGACCCTGATTGTGATTGTTATACCTGCCGCACCTTCTCGGCAGCTTATCTGCATCACCTGTTTAGCTGTGAGGAACTCTTAGCCTATCGGTTAGCTACTATTCATAATCTGAGCTTTATTAGTAACTTAATGAGTAAAATAAGAAGTGCCATCCTGGACGGCACCTTCAGCTCTTTTAAAGATAATTTCTTGGCAAGTTACAAGCCTACTGACGAACAGATACGGCTTAACCAGAAACAAAAATGGTTAAAATCACAACGCTCAATACAGTAGCTCGTATCGTTTATCAGGGTAGATTGAAGGAGTCAACAGGGTCTGCCCTAGACATAGAGCTTTAGCAGCTCCTCCTTTGCCAGACGTAATAAAGAGCCTGAACCAAACAAAAATAAGTCACATATCCTTGGTGGCTCTAGCCCAAATATTCATGTGCATCTCGAAAAAGCCCATGTTTATATTCTCTTCCCTGAAACGGCTCAGTCTAAGTATATCTAGTATCTTATAACGGTCATATAGACATTTATGTTCTTCCATTTCCTCGGGACTAACCAGATGAAATCTGGCCATAGTTCTCAAAATCATATCAATCCATTTAGCTGGAGTGGTTAAAATGCAAACTCCGCCAGGCTTGAGAATTCTGAAAACCTCTCTTAACAACTTAGATGTCGTCTTATATCGAAGATGCTCAATCACTGCCAGCATAGTAACCACATCAAAAAAATCGTCTCCAAAAGACAACTTACTGTTGTTTTCCAAATCCAACTGCTGGATATAAATCTTTTCTTTAACTAATATATCAGATGCCCTTACTACCTGATCTAGACCATATTTTTCAGCAAAAGAAGTAGTGTACAGAAAATTCGGAAAGGTTCCACAACCGATATCAAGAATACGACCTTTCCGAAGTGAAGAGGGAATAAGTCTATTGGCTACGGCACATCTTCTCCTATTCAAGTAGTTTTCGAGCAGCCCGTATCCTCTAGTCACATTAGTTCCAGTCATATTTAACCCTTCTATTTACCTCTTAGGTTGTATTTCAAAATACACCATATAGCCCTGAAACCGTCTTTCCATTTAAGCTTTTTCCCGGCTTCATAACTCCTACCTGAATAAGAAATACCAACTTCATATATTCTACACTTCATCTTGGCTACTTTAGCCACAATTTCTGGGTCACAGGCAAAACGGTTTTCTTCGATAGTTATCGATTGTATAATGTCGCGACGAAATACCTTATAGCCGCATTCTAAATCACTGAGATTAATATTAGTAAATATATTTGACATCCAGGTTAGAAACTTGTTTCCTAGGGAGAGCCAGTAATATGATATAACATGTGTTTGTCCTCCCCTGACTCTGGAACCGTAAACTACATCGGCCTTGCCTTCTAGTATAGGTTTGATTAGTTGTTCGTAATCTGCCGGGTCATACTCAAGATCGGCATCCTGAATAATCACTATATCACCATGAACAGCAGCAAACCCGCTTCTTAATGCCGCTCCTTTGCCTTGATTATGTTCGTGAAAGATAATTTGATCAACTTGAGGAGCTATTTGAGTAGCCAAAATCTCCCTGGTTCCATCGGTAGAACCGTCGTCCACTATAATTATTTCTTTATCCCATGGGGAGGAATTGACCCTTTCTAAAATTTCTTGAATGGTGTCCTTCTCGTTATAGCATGGAATAACTATAGAAAGTTTCACTTTTTACTCTCTTTGGCTCATATTGAGTACAAGTTCAAAATACTTTATGGTCTTGGCTAATCCTTCATTAAGAGGAACTTCCGGATGCCAATCTAATAATCGCTTTGCCTTAGAGATATCAGGACAGCGTCTTTTAGGGTCATCCTCCGGCAAAGAATGGAACACGACGTCTGATTTGGTTCCTACCAGACGCCTAACCAGATTAGCCACCTCAATAATTTGAAACTCATCTGGGCTGCCTAAGTTCATAACTATTCCTTGTAGTCCTTTAAAGGTGGCTAGTTTATATATACCTTCTACCAAGTCTGCAATATAACATAGACTTCTGGTTTGTGTCCCGTCACCATATATCGTAATGGGCTCACCTTTTAAAGCTTGCGTTAAAAAATTAGGAATGACTCTTCCGTCGTTCACCCGCATTCGTTCCCCGTAAGTATTAAAAATTCTAACAATTCTTACATCTAAGCCGAATTCTTTATAGTAGGTCATGCATAGGGTTTCAGAAAATCGTTTCGCCTCTTCATATACCGCCCGGGGACCTAAGATGTTAACATTACCCCAGTAAGTTTCCACTTGCGGATGCACAGTCGGGTCACCATATATTTCCGAGCTAGATGCCATAACATAGCAGCACTTTTTTCTACTGGCCAATTCCAAAGTATGTAGGGTTCCAATTGAGTCCACTTTCATAGTTTGGATGGGATAGGTATGGTAGTCTATCGGTGAGGCGGGACAGGCAAAGTGCATAATTAAGTCAATATTATCTTCTACAGTAAATGGCTCAGTAACGTCCTGTTCGATAAACTCAAAACGCACTTCATTGCGGAGATGCTTTATATTTTCGGGACTCCCGGTTAAATAATTGTCAATTCCTATTACTCGATGTCCTTTATTAATAAACTTGTCACATAAATGGCAGCCAATAAATCCAGCAGCTCCGGTAATCAGTACGTTCATCTTCCCACCCCATAATATTCAAATCCCGTTTCCCTCATGGTGTAAAAATCATATATATTTCTACCATCAATAACAATGGGGGTTTCCATAAGACTCTTCATATATTTGATATCTGCATTCTTAAACTGGTCCCATTCTGTAAAGATCAATAGAGCACTAGCCCCCTCCAAGGCTTGATACATATCAGTCTTATACCTAATATTCTCACTTTCGGGAACAACTCTCTTAAATGGCTCTATTGCGGCTGGGTCATAAGCGTTAATTTTGGCTCCTTCGGTAACCAATTCAGGAATAATCCTTAAGCTCGGGGCTTCTCTGATATCATCAGTGTTGGGCTTAAAAGATAATCCCCATACAGCTATAGTTTTACCTTTCAAAATCGGTAGTGCTCTTTTGACCTTGTCCACGAATTGAGAAGTCCTGGCCTGATTCACTGCTTCCGTTTCTTTTAATAGCTGAAAGTCAATTCCCAATTCGTGAGCGATAGAGATAAAGGTTTTCACATCTTTGGAAAGGCATGCCCCTCCATAACCAATTCCAGCCTCCAAGAAATCACTTCCAATTCGATGGTCATAGCCGGTGCCTAATGCTACTTCCTTGATGTCGACTCCAACTTTTTCACAAATGTCGGCTACGACGTTGATGTAGGATATTTTGAGAGCTAGAAATGAATTAGAAGCATGCTTGATTAATTCAGCGGCTGCTGGGGTTGTAACTACTTTGGGACAGTCAAAATTAGCGTATAGCTCGGTTAAAAGCTCCTTTGCCCTGATTGATGTTACTCCTATTACTATTCGGTCGGGATTCATAAAATCGTGCACCGCTGACCCCTCACGAAGAAATTCAGGATTACAGGCTACATCAAAGGGTACACCCTTTTTCCCGTAGCGCCTGATAGTCGTGGCTATCCATTCATGAGTTCTTATAGGAACGGTACTTTTCCCCACCAATAATCTATACTCGGTAATGTGGATAGCAACTTCGCGGGCTACCTCTTCTACTTGGGAAAGATCAGTATAGCCGTCATCTCCTCCAGGAGTTCCAACACAAATAAAGATTAGTTGAGAATAATTTACTCCATGACCAACACTGGAGGAAAAGGTTAATCTTTGGTTAGCAGTGTTGCTGGCTAGAATATCCTCTAGCCCCGGTTCGTAAATGGGTGAAATTCCGTGTCTAAGTTTTCGGAGTTTACTAGCTTCTTTTTCCACACAAAAAACTTGGTTTCCCAACTCAGCAAAACAAGCGGCGGTAACCAACCCTACATAACCTGCCCCAATAACAGTTATTTTCACCTTTGTCGTCCTTTCGGCTACAATCTCTTTCTTGCTTGGTGTAACCTCGCTATTTTAAGTAAAACCAGAGCCAGGAATAACAGATTGCCAATTACGGAGGGATGCACTAAATACACTAGGGAAGGAAACACACCCCCTATCACTGCGGCCATGGTTTCAATATGAATGTTAAATGAGAAAAATGCTATTGACAGAGCTAGGAGTACTCTTTCAGAAAGGGTCAATTTCAAACAGAAAACGAATAGCAGGAAGGGTAAAACCAGGCAACTGGTATAATATACCCAGGAGTGATTGGTGAGGCTGACCATCAGGACACTGAAGAGAGAAAACAACAGTATTGACCATTCTTTACCCCTGAAATCTTCTCCTCTAGTCCTAGAAAGCCACAGTAAGTAGCCAAATATTAGAAGTACAAAAGCCAATCTGATAAATATCCAGGTGATATTGATTATATTATGAGCAGTTCCCTGTATGTTAAAGAACTCCAGCGAATTATAAATCATACCTGAGATGGCTGAATTGGAGCCTATCGCTTTGGCACCCTGAAAATCGACAACAGATTCAACAAAATGAACATGGGCCGGGATTCCTAAGAGCAATACGGAGAGGACACAAACTAGAGTTAGTATTGACAGAAATGCCAAGATAAATTTGAATTTTCTCTTGAGAGCAGCGAAAAGTAGCAGGGCGGCAGGGAAGATTTTGAACAGGGTAGCCACCACTAACGACAAACCAGCATATAAACTCTTATCCTTAACACAGAGAAAGTAATAAAACATGGTGACGAAGCAAAACACCAGAGTGTTGACGTTGCCACCATTAAGGGAGGCAGTAACCGGGCAGAAGAAGATAATAGCCGAGAAGATCAACCATTTCCCCCCAATGGGTAGTCTAATATTATAGTAGCCAAGGATTTTGGTCGCTAAAGCAGCAGCGACCAGCGCCAAAAGAAGGTTCCACAGGGTTACGGCAAAGAAGGCTGGGTAAAAGCTGAGGTGACTGAAGAGAAGGTGATAGAATATAACCAGGGGGAAGTAGGGGTAGCCTGCTTCAGATACGCTTCCAACTTGTGTAAACCTTGTTGCTGCATTGTAGGCGATTCTGAAGTCACTGCCTGGTATAGCGATGCCTGATGGGAGTAATCCTTCAAATGCCCCTAGCCAGACCAGGTAAAACATTATGAGAAAGGAAATGCCCCCCGCAAGCACCATGCCGCCAAGTAACAATTGATACCATTTATCCTCGAGCAGTAACTTATTGAGCAATATTCTCGTCTCTCGGTATCAGCTATTTACTTCTTGTAGTATAACTTTGTACTGAAAACAAAGCTAAGCCTCCATATAGGGGGGACAAAGCCCCTTTAAAGAAATCGTTTTGAGGGAATAACTATGTCTCATTACTGACCGGGTCAACCCTCACCCCTTTGGAGATAGCCCAGGTAATTCCGTCTTCAATATCCTTGTCTTCACCAATAAGCTCCAATACTATGTAGCCTCCGTGCTCGGTCAAGTTAGCCTGACGAATATTGGTTATCAGGCTGAATTGCTGACTGATAGTATAGATAATTGGTTCGGTAGTTATTTCTGGGGTAAAGGTAAATGTTACCCGCCGTGTTGCCATTTCTACCCCCTTATGCTACATAGCCATTTGACAAATTTTTACATCGCCCCAAAGTCCTACTTTGTCACCCTTGATGATTATCACTCCCTTCAGCCCGTCAATACCGTTAGCAAACTTGAGCCCGTTGGGGATATCACCGGGTTGGACAATCAGGTTGCCGATAGCAGTGGCAGCGGCATCAGCCAGGGTGGCTGACCTAGACAGCACCACAACTGCATCTGCCTTCCCATAGCTGAGAGAGTGCCCTACTGTTCCCGAGGAGGTGCAGATTCCTAACGGTGTATCCTGCCCATTGATTTCTAGTCCCATTTTACCGGTTAGAGGTGATTTGCCAGCATAGATGCCAACTATTCTTTTCTCCAGGCTCTTCAGGTATATATCACCCCCATTTTCGATAATAATCTCTGGGGAAAAGTCTAGTAATTCGTTGCCAGCAAACTCAGCTATGGCTCCGGCTACTGAAGCCATGGGACCGACTCCCACTTTCGCCGCTGCCGCTGACATCTCGATTATAATATGAGGAGCATCATTGCTAACGGGGAGGGGTTCAAGGGAGGTGGCAAAGTCAGGGTGATGCCTGATGTAGCTTTCCAGTTCGTGGCGATAGTTTAATACCAATTCATAGGCTTTTTTGCTCAGGTTAGTTAAGGCGCGAATGTATAAATCTGTCTCTTTTACTACTATATTAAAAGAGGTTAAGTCCTTATCCTTAATCCAGTGCCGATAGGTTCTTGGCTCATACATCGGCTAGAAATGCACCTCCATCGCTCGTGGAGGGCAAGCCTTAATACACAGCCCGCAAGCCAGGCATTTTTCATCATAAAATTTAATCCGTCTGGTTAGGGGGTCAAGTTCAAAAGCACCAGCGGGGCAAATAGTTACGCAAGCACCACAATGAGTGCACCTTTCCTCGTTGCGAACAACATCCTGGCTAAGCGACTGAATTCTGACCCCAGTCGTGGTTAAATACCTGATACCTTTATCATATGCTTCCTGCTCCCCCTTCAGTTCCAATACCATTAGCCCTTCCTCCGCGGGGGTAACTGAAGCCTTTAAAATATTAAATTCAAGGTTATAATCCTTGACCAGTCGGCTCACTATAGGTCGGTCTACCAGACGCCGGGGAAAACGCAGGACTATTCTTTTGGAAACGCTCATTCCACCACCTCTTTAACTTAAGCTCTTTACTCCTTTATGGGGCGTTCTTTAAGCGGCTTGAAGATTATACCTGATTCTACTCCAGGCAGGGGTGCCACCGGTTCGGTGAGACAGAACTCTCCACTTAGTATCCATCCCTTTAGGGTTTCAGCAATTTCCGCCGCCCGTGAGTAGCTGGACAGGGAAGCAGTGGGCACCTCCTTACCCTGGATTACTATCTTACCACTTTTGAGTTGGGCGTAACTGACTTCACCCAGGATGTCTGGTTTCATCTGCGGGTATGCCGTTGAATACTCTACAACCGGAGCAAAAATATCGTCATCAGTTACTGTAGTATAGTTTAAGATTTCCTCAGAGAGTATAGGGATAGGGATGCCAATGCCCACGGTGATGTTACAACCATAGCCTAGCATACTTGTTCCTATCAGCCACCGTGGCTTCATCTGCTTCAGGTCACCTATTACAGCGAGGGCACCAGCGCCTCTCCTTGGCACTCCATTCTCGGAGCGGGGCACATTGGGGTTGTGTTGAGTGCCCTGCCAGGCGACAAATCCGGTGCCACCGCCGAGGAATATTTTGGTGCCTATCCCCGTGGTCTTATAGTATGGGTCATTCAGCAGAGGTGAGAGCTGACCGGCACTGGAATAGTTAGCATTGCCCAAGCCGGGTTTCAACACACCCATATAGGTGTAAATTGTCCTATCAGACACATTTACCGCGACATTATAATTCTGGTAGGCATTTCTGATATTAAATAGCACTGCCTCATTGATGTCTTTGATATTAATCCAGGTTTCAAGCCTTTTCCTGGGGTAACAATCGGTGCCGTAGCCGGTAGCTATCAGTCTGATATCTTTACCGGCGACCAGTTCTTCAATTACATGCCCGCCCCCGTAGTTAAACTCGCCGGGGTAAATCCTGTTTCTTGGGTCGTCCTCGGGAAGAGCCGTTGCCCCGATGAATAAATCTATCGCCGCCAACCCGGCATAAGCTGGAACATCATTGAGGTAGGTTCTGCCACCGCCGAGCTTCATTCGTGGCGTGGCATGCCCAATATTAAGGTAGGCACCAGACGAACACATAGGACCAAAGGTGCCGGTGGTAACCACATCCACTTCCTGAGCGGCTTTTTCTACACCCTTTTGTTTAACAATGTCTATTATTTCCTCGGCGGTAACGACCACTGCTTTGCCCTGTTGTATCTTCTCGTTTATCTCGCTAATTGTTTTGGCCATGACTTTAAAATAATAGTATTAAACCTGGGGAATGTCAATTTACCTTATCTTAAGATTATCTATCTACCTCACCCCCTTAGATATTTTTAGTAACCCTATCCCCTTTATCCCCTTCCCCTTATCAAGGGGAAGGGGAAGATAATTTTTAGAGGGGCTTGTGCCCCTCTAAGACTTCTGATTAGTAGTCCAGAGTGAGGAGAGTGTAAGAGAGGCGAAGCCTCTCTTACTGACCAATTCCCCCTCATGCAAAGAATGTATCTTCCTATTATGGAGAGGGGGATAAAGGGGGTGAGGTTCTATCATAAGTTGAAGACCACTCTGTTATAAGCTATAATCAGCTATAATGCGTCCAGGAGATGATTTTGCTCAAAACTCATAGCTGTGGTGAACTGAACAAAAAGCATGTCGGTGCCAGGGTAACGCTGGCTGGTTGGGTTGACCGACGCCGAGACCATGGGGGACTAATATTCATTGACCTGCGAGACGGACAGGGCGTAGTTCAGGTGGTATTCAATCCCGAGGTATCAAAGCTATGCCATGAGATAGCCAGTGAGATGCGCAATGAATTTGTGGTCAGGGTTAGTGGCGAGGTTGCCCTCCGCCCGCCGGGAACTGAGAACACTAAATTGCCCACTGGTGATGTTGAGGTTATTGCCCATAATACTGATATCCTTAACCCATCAAAGACACCACCCTTTTATATAAATGAAGATACTGAAGTGGAGGAAAGCCTTCGTCTCAAGTATCGCTACCTTGACCTGCGCCGGCCCCGGATGGAGGAAAACCTTGTCCTTCGCCACAGAGTGGTGAAATTCATGCGTGATTTTCTGGATGCCAGGGGATTTATTGAGGTCGAAACGCCTATCCTGATTAAGAGCACCCCTGAGGGGGCTCGTGATTACCTGGTGCCTAGCCGTCTTTATCCCGGCAAATTCTATGCCCTACCTCAGTCTCCACAGCAGCTCAAACAGTTATTAATGGTAGCTGGCGTAGAGAAATATTTTCAAATAGCCCGATGCTTTCGTGATGAGGACACACGCGCTGACCGCCAGCCTGAATTCACTCAGCTTGACCTGGAAATGAGCTTTGTTGAAGAAGAGGATATCCTCAGCCTGCTTGAGGAGCTTCTCACTTCTATGGTGGAGACGATTAAACCTGAAATGCGACTGACGAAACCTTTTCCCCGCCTTACCTATGCTGAGGCAATGGAGCGTTATGGCACGGATAAACCTGATTTGCGCTTTGGTGTGGAGATAGGAGACCTGTCAGATATCGTCGCCGAGTCTGGCTTCTCTATTTTTCGTTCTGCTATCGCTAGTGGAGGTAAGGTAAAGGGTATATGTGCTCCCGGCTGTGCTACTTATACCCGCAGTCAACTTGATGAACTGAATAAGATGGTGCGGGGTCTCGGGGCTGAAGGTTTGGTAACTATGGCACTGGGTAGCGACGCTGGTAGTCTAAACGACCTGACTGGCGAAATGGTCAGGTCAGTAGCGGCTAAATTTCTGACTTTAGACCAGGTCAAAGAAATGGCCGGGCGTTTGGGAGCAGATAGGGGAGACCTTCTGCTTATCATTGCCGACAAAAAGGATAAGCTGGTCAATACGGCACTAAGCGAGCTGCGCCGGGAGATGGGACATCGGCTCCAACTGGCTGAGCCTAATCTCCTTGCCTTTACCTTTATTGTGGACTACCCCTTGTTACAGTGGAATGAAGAGACTAAACAATGGGAGTCGATGCATCATCCATTTACTGCGCCCAAGGATGAGGATGTGCCCTTACTGGATAGTGCTCCTGAAAAAGTTCGGGCTAAGCATTATGATATAGTATGTAATGGCTATGAACTCTCCAGTGGCAGTCTCAGGATTTATACCAGCCAGCTTCAGAGGAGGATATTTAAGTTACTGGGCTATAGTGATGAAGAAGTTGAGGAACGTTTTGGGCATTTTCTGGAGGCTTTTGACTACGGTGCCCCTCCTCATGGTGGCATCGCTCCCGGTATTGACCGCATTGTGATGCTACTGGCAGGGGAGGAAACCATTAGAGAGGTGATTGCCTTTCCCAAGAGTCAAACTGCTGCCGATTTAACTTTTGATGCCCCATCGCCAGTTACCGAGGAGCAACTGGCTGAATTACATTTACGTCTGCGGGAGGAATAGTGAAAGTAACCAGGGAGAAAACAGAAAATAGCCAGGTATTTTTAACCATTGAGATGGAGCCTACTGAGGTAGAGGAGTCCTTGGACAAGTCCTACCACCGCCTGGTTAGGAAAACGAATATTCCTGGCTTCCGTAAGGGAAAGGCACCGCGAGAGATACTGGAACGCTACATCGGGAAGGAATGCCTCCTTGATGATGCCATAGATAATCTGCTTCCTGAAGCTTGTGAGAAAGCTATTAAAGAGCAGGAAATTGAGGCTATCGCTCGGCCACATGTTGAAATAACTCAAACTGACCCGGTAGTATTTAAGGTAACCGTGCCGATAAAGCCGACAATTAAACTTGGTGATTACCATCATATTCAAGTTACGCCAGAACCTGTAGACGTAACTGAGGATGATGTTAATACCGCAATAGAGCAACTGCGCCATCAGGAGGCTACCTGGGAGCCGGTAGAGCGTCCGGTAGAGTTTGGTGATTTGGTAGTTTTGGATATTGAGAGCAATATAGAAGATAAGCCGTTTATAAGTCGGAAAGGAATTCAATATCAGGTTGTTCATGACCTGCCTTTCCCGGCGCCGGGGTTTGCTGAGCAGTTACTCGGGATGAAAAAGAATGAGGACAAGGAGTTCAAGCTTCAGTTTCCTTCGGATTTTTCTAATGCTGAGCTGGCGGGGAAAGGGTCTTCGTTTAAAGTGAGAATTACCGAGATAAAACAGGAGATATTGCCTGAGTTGGATGATGAATTTGCTGGAGGGATTAATCCTGACTTCAAAAGTGTGGACTCGCTCCGAGAGCAGGTCTCCGCTGACCTGAAGCTCAGAGCTGAGGAGAAAGCCAGGATAGATTTTGAGGAAAGGGTAATTGAAGCTGTAGTTGACATTGCTGAGCTGGAATTTCCCCCGATTTTGGTAGAAATGGAAATTGACCGACTCTTTAACCAGCGCCTTCAGCGCTTACAGGTGGGTAAAGAGGGGCTGGAGGAATATCTTAGAGGTATTAACAAGACAGAGGAGGAATTACGGGAAGGGCTACGTCCGTTAGCTACCAAGAGAGTAACCCGTTCCCTGGTGTTGGGCAGGATTGCCGACGAGGAAAAAATTGAGGTTACCGATTCCGAGATAGAGGCTGAGATTGAAAACATGACCAAAAGTGCTGCTGAGAAAAAAGACGAGCTACAGGAATTTCTCAATAGGCTAGAGTCCAGGGAGTCAATCAAGCAGTTATTAACTGCACGGAAAACTATACGGCAGCTAGTGGAGATAGCTAAAGGTTCAAATACCGATGTAAAATGATACCAAAGGAGGAGCAGAAAGTGAATAACCAACCGATGAATGTTATACCTATGGTGATTGAAACTGGAGCCAGGGGGGAGCGAGCCTTCGATATATACTCGCTGTTACTGAGAGAGCGCATTGTCATGCTAGGCATGCCGATTAATGACCAGGTGGCTAATGTTATTATTGCTCAGCTTCTTTATCTGGAACGAGAAGACCCGGACAAAGATATCAGTCTCTACATTCACTGCCCCGGTGGTGTTATCAGCGCCGGTCTTGCCATTTACGATACTATGCAGCTTATCCGTCCTGCTGTATCTACTATTTGCGTTGGGCTGGCGGCTAGTATGGGGACGCTACTTCTTTGCTCCGGTGCCAAAGGTAAACGCTATGCCTTGCCTAACTCCACTATCCATCTGCACCAGGCATTTGGCGGCGCTCAAGGGCAGGCGGCTGATGTGGAGATTGCTGCCCGTGAGATTATGCGAATGCAAGAGTTAATCCGGGGCATTATAGTTAAACATACCGGTCAAACACTGGAAAAGATAACTCATGATACTGACCGCGACTTCTACCTTAACCCCGAGCAGGCGGTAGAGTATGGCCTCGTGGATGAAATCCTGAGCGGGCCGCCTAAAGAAAAAGCCAAGGCTGATGAAGCTGAGGGCAAGCCGGCAAAAGAGTAAATCTTACCGCTGTTCCGAATAAAGCTCTTGGTAGCGTTGAGCTAGTTCATTAACGGTGGGGAGGCCCTCTCTGGCTCCTACCTTGCTAATTGAGAATTGGGCTGTAATATTACCGAGACGGCCACATTCTTCAAGCCCTTTACCTTTAACTAGACCGTAAATAAATCCGGTAGCGAAGGCATCGCCGGCGCCAGTAGTGTCTAAAGTGGATATTATGTTTTTGTTGCTAGATTTAACCACATATTCCTTTTCAGTATCTCTTATGTAACTGGTAGCCAGAACGCTTTTATAGCTGGCGCCTTTGCCCAGGGTAACAACAATAATTTGGCAGCCCTGGTTGAGGCATATTTCAGCACCGGCTTTGAACTCCTCTCCTGTAAGCTGGCGTATTTCACTCTCATTTATAAAAAGGGTGTAGCTCCGCGCCAGTATTGGCTTCAGCGACTCAAGTCCCCTGGAAGCATATAGTGCCCCGGGAGAGAAACTAATCTTAATTGACGGGTCTAGTTTATCCATCAGTTCCAGCAAAACCTTGAACTGTCGGTCATCAACAAAGGAAGACAGATGAAGCATTTTTGCCTGGTTTATATAGGTCAAATCCAGGTCATCCATAGTTAGCAGGTTATTGGCACCAGGTAAGACATAGAGAGAACGCTTACCTAGCCTATCACTGAGGCATAATGTTGAGCCTGTTCTTGCCCTATGTTTTACCCCGATTTGGCTAATATCTACACCAGCTTTTTGGAAATCCTCAAGCAGTATCTTACCCTCGGCATCACCGCCAACAACGCCGGTAAAGCCGGTATTTACCCCAAGCTTGGCCAAGCCATAGATGGTATTGGCTGCCGAGCCACCAGGGAATAACCCCGACTCCTTTACTACTGCTTCTCCATCCTCAAGTATGCGGTCTACCTGATATATATGGTCTATATTCAGTGCCCCCAGCCCGATTACTTCAATATTATTCATGGTTTTACCCCAGCTTACCGGCTTCTTCCCTGACCAGATGCCTTATTCGCTTATGAATCTTAATAACCTCATCTATATCTTTTCTGCCCGATAGCCAGTGAAAGTAACCCCTGTCCCCCACCCCCCCGCTTCTCTCCTTCTCTTTAACTGTTTTCTCCACTCGGCTTCGCTGACCCTTCTGCCAGGCCTCAAGCACCTCAGTCAGGTCAAAAAGCGATGTGGAAGCCAGGCTCATTGTTGAGTAGGGCAGGGCATACTCATTGGCATTAAAGGCAATAGCTAATCCTCCTTCCTCCTCCACCGCCTGCAGCATCCTGAAATCGGTAATGCTATCACCTATCACTACCCACCGGGATAAAGCCTCCCCATACTTATCGGCAAATCTATTTAACGCAGCTACTTTGCGTCGTCCACCTACTGGTTTCACCTGTTCCAGCGCTATTCCTAGATTGGTAGTCGGCAGTTTCTCCCAGAAGAAATAATCCAGGCTTTGCTTAATCCGCTCATCATCAGCAACCGGGCGCATGGTTAGGATATCCTGCTCCGCCTGCTGTAACCGCTCACAATCTTCTTTACATAAAGTTTGGCGGAATTTATCCAGGGGGAAGGGGGTGCAAGCGACATTATGAGCATAAATACCTAGTTTTTGGGTAATGTGCCTGGCATATTGTTCATAACTGGTGCTGATACAGAATACCTTCCAGCCCTGGGACCGGAGCCAGTAAATAAGTTTGCCAGCACCACCGGTTAAGCCCGCTTTAACCGCTAAAGTGGTGATATTATCCTCTGAAATATTATGAAGGATAAGGAAGGGAATTATGAGAGCCAGGGTATCCCCCGGTTCATAGCCTTCTCTCTCCTCCAGGGTCAGCAGGTCATCGTAGCGACTGATAACCTCAAAAATCTTATCCCCATTGGGGAAAAGCTTCATCAACTCGTAGGCGTTATCCTGGGGTGACAGCGGTCCTTCAAGGTCAAAACAGATAAAGTTCACTGTGGAATCTTCCCTTTTACCAATTCGTTTATCTCATCGGTTAGATTATATCCGTTAATGGGTTTCCCCTCTGAATCAATGAGTTTTTTGTCTGCCGTTATCTTTATTTTACCCTGGCTGAACGCCTTGAGGGTAGATGTTATTAGCGGGAATTCTCTGGCTAGCCCATGCTGGCGAATCAGCTTAAATAAGGGATTTTCTTCATTATGCTTTTTGGTACTGGTTAGTGGCAGGTTTTCTATTTCCTCCCAGTATCTATCAAACGGTTTACCTCTGATGGGGAAGGTGCAATAGGTTACCGGTGGTCCCATGTCCAGCTCTGGTGTTACCAGGTGCATCATTACCCCTGTTTCCTGAGCCTTACTATCAATCAGTTGCCAGATTACCTCCTGCCAGGTTCCTTTAGGCCCGCCTGGAGCCGCGGGGTGAAGGTTAATCATATTGTATCTCTGGCACATTTCCTGGCTAACAATCAGCATATAACCAGCCAGCACACACAGGTCAGGGTGGAAGCCCTGTAACCGCTTCATCACCTCTCTATCATAGTCAAATCGCCAGAGAGGTAGAGCCTCTTCTTGACTGGTACCGGGGACGGCTTTCCCAGCTCTAAACTTCTGATAAGAGAAGCAGGTGAGAGGGATATGCTCATTATCAACCAGCTTGAGGAATAAATCACTCTCCTCTGATTCACCTGGCTCACGGCTACAGAAAACAAAAGTCATCTCAGCTTTGATTTCGCCCCGCCTGATACTGCTGTTTATTGTGGCAAAGAGGTCTCTGGCTGCCTTATCTCTACCGGTAGAAAACCAGCCAAGCTGATAGAGGCTAATTAACC
>CAZTRJ010000012.1:0-28611 GCA_964616615.1 uncultured Dehalococcoidales bacterium | reverse complement strand
GTCATCGGGCCCCTACCGCCCTACAGCTTCAGCACGGTGGGGATAAGACGTCCCGACCCGAAGAAGATTGAAGAGGCAAGGCAACTGCTTGGCCTTGGAACCGATGTTTCCGATAAGGAACTCAAGGAGGCTTACCGCCGCCTGGCAGCTAAGAGCCACCCTGATGCACACCCAGATGATGATACGAGGGACGAACAGTTCGCAAAGGTACGGGAGGCATTTGTTCTGCTGAGGGATTATTGTCAGGGGCAAAACTGGGATATTGAGCAAGAAATGAATGACCGACGCTATTCCTTTATGCCTGAGGATGTAAGACAGGCATTCTTGATTGAGATAAAGCGCCCAGCCCTGCAAACGGCTGGAGTATTAGGATGAATTGATATGGTACGAGAACTGATAAAAGAGGCAAAGTACTTATATTGCATAATAAAGTGCGGCGAGGAGCGCAGCTTTAATGGCGTGCCCGCTATCGGTGACCGTGGCGATGGGATTCACTCTGTGGTCTTTGGGGACTTAGCCTGCGTGGTCAGCGACTCGCCGGACATCAAGTACGACAGTACCCGGGCGAACATGATGGCTCATGAGACGGTAATTGAGCAGGTGATGAAGGAATTCACCGTTCTACCTATAAGGTTTGGAACCGTCACCAGAAAGGATTCTGGTTCGCCTGTCGATGATATACGCCATAAGCTACTTGAGAGCCGGTTCAAGGAGTTTCTAAGCCTGCATGAGGAGATGGACAAAAACGTTGAGCTGGGGCTGAAGGTCTTGTGGCGTGATGAGAAGACAATCTATGAGGAAATAATCGCTGAAAACAGAGAACTGCGTAAGCTTCGTGATTCTGTTGTAGGTAAGTCTCCTGAAGCAACACACTTTGACCGACTGCACCTGGGAGAAATGGTGAAGAAGTCGCTCGACCAAAAGAGAGACAAGGAGGCGAAGATACTCCTGGCTCGCCTTCGTCCAGTAACTGACCGAGTACGGGAGAACAAAATTATTATGGACCGGATGGTTCTGAACACTGCCTTCCTGGTGAGTAAAAACCGGGAAAGGGAGTGTGATGAGGTAGTGAAGAGGCTGGATGAGGAGCTGGGGGAGAGGATGGTGTTCAAGTATACCGGCCCCAACCCGCCGTTCAACTTTTGCGACATTGTAGTCAAGTGGGAGGAGGAGTGAAAAAAAGCCGCAGGACTCAGCAACAAAAGCAGGGAGGTGACCTTCTTACTGATGCACTCACCTTCCCCATCCTTGGAATCCCGATGATGGTTCACTGGGTTGCCAAGAAACTTGCTGAGACGGCGGAACAGGATGAGATGGATGAAGGCAAGCTCCAGGGTGAGCTGCTGGAGCTTCAGATGCGATATGAGCTGGGGGAAATTAATGACGATGAATACGCTGAGCAAGAAACAGCCATACTTGACAGGCTCAGCGCTATCCGCAGAGCCAAGGAGGAGGAATAAATATTCTTTGAAATAGTATAGCCCAATATTAGGATACAGACCAGAGATGAAATTATTACCAAAGGAGGACAAAGATGGCTACCAAAGTGATGCTGAGTCTGGCAGAGGGTGCCAAGGAGCAACTGGCTGAGGTTACCGGCTTTAGCCCGGTGTCAGCGGTGGGGGGATTTAAGGATGAGGAGGGCTGGCATATCTCGGTAGATGTGCTGGAAATGGCCAGGCTGCCAGAATCAACCGACATTATTGGCACCTATGTGGTTACACTCGACCCGGAAGGCAACATGGTGAAATTTGAGAAAAAGAGGGCACGCCTGCGCGGTGAGCCATACGAGGAAGAAGAGGAATAAAGACGAAAATGCAAATGGTGCCGGGATTTCTCCATAATCAGGAGATAGATTTCCTGATGTTTGGCGGTAAAGGTGGTGTGGGGAAGACCACCTCCGCTACTGCCAGCGCTTTATATCTAGCTGGCAACAGAGCGGGAGAGCGTGTCCTTATCGTTTCCACTGACCCGGCTCATTCCCTGGGCGATAGCCTGAGCCAGGAAATCGGGGACAGCATCACTCAGGTAAAGGGAGTGGGCAACCTCTTTGCTCTTGAAATAGATGCCCCCCAACGGATGGAGGAATTCAAGGCAAAATATAAGGAGGAACTGGAGACCATCGCCTATCGCGGCACCATCTTTGACCGGGATGATATTGAGGAGTTCCTTTCTTTATCTCTGCCCGGGATGGACGAGATGATGGCGGTATTTGATATTGCCGACATCATCAAGGAGGGCGAGTATGGTCTGGTCATCCTGGATACCGCTCCTACCGGTCATACCATCAGGTTACTTGAGCTTCCCGAGGTGATATTGGGGTGGGTTGGCCTGTTGAAGTTGATGCAGGATAGATACCACTATATCGGGCGGCGGCTAACCGGCAGATATCCCAGGGATAAGGTGGATGACTTCCTCGACAAGCTATCCAATGATGTGAGTCGGGCAAAAACCCTGTTCACTGATAAGCAAGCAACCGAGTTCGTGCCGGTTACCATCGCTGAGGACATGGCTATGGAAGAGACACAAAGGCTGCTCGATGCCTTACATCGGCTGAAGATCCCGGCAAAGAGTGTAATTGTCAACCAGGTAGCCGAAGACCGGAAGTGCTCCTTTTGCAGCACGCGCTGGAGCGCTCAAAAGGATGCTCTATTAAAGATAGAGGAAACGTTCTCTAATTATGAGTTACTAGAGGTGCCTCTCCTGCCCTGCGAGGTAAAGGGAATAGAGCGGCTTAAGACCTATGCCCAGGTCATGCTGGGACAGGAAGCACCTGAACCAATTATTCACAAGATTGCTAAAGTAACGACAATAAGAAAGAGCGACTGGCATGACCTGAACCAAGCCGAGCTGATACTGTTCGGTGGCAAGGGTGGAGTGGGTAAAACCACCTCGGCAGCAGCGACTGCCCTTTATCTGAACCGCCTTGATAAACAGAAAAAGACCCTTATCTTCTCCACCGACCCTGCTCATTCGCTGGGTGACAGCTTTGACCAGGAGATAGGGGATAAGGTTACGCCCATCACTGGCGTTGAAGGGCTCTTTGCTCTTGAGATTGAGCCATCTCACCTTCTGGAGGAGTTTAAGAAGGAATACCGGGAGGCTATTGATGAGGCATTTGGTACCTTCTTAAAGGGAGGGATGGACGCACCCTATGACCGTGCCATCATGGAGGAGCTTATTAACTCGGCACCACCGGGCATAGATGAGCTGATGGGCATGATGAAAATCATGGACTTTATGGAGCTTGAGGAGTTTGACCGCTATATCCTGGATATGGCACCGACGGGGCATGCCCTGCGCTTCCTGGAGTTACCCGATTTGATAAGGGAATGGTTCAAGACCATATTCAGGCTCCTGTTGAAGTACAAGGGGGTGTCAGGCTCAGGACTCAACAAGACGGCAGAACTCATATTGAAGAGGTCACGCCAACTAAGGCTGGTGGAGACAGCGCTTCGCCACCCCCAACGCTGCCAGTTTGTCTGCGTCACCATTCCTGAGGCAATGTCCCTGACCGAGACCAAACGCCTTGTCCAGCATCTTTCTCAACTGAGGGTAGCCTGCCGGGAGTTGATAGTGAACATGGTAGTCCCACCCACCGGATGCCCGTTTTGCTCAGCAAAACGCTCGGAACAGCAGAGCCACCTCAAGGAATTTGAGGCGCTGGGGCTGGAGATTCATGAAGTACCCCTGTTCTCCCACCAGATTGTGGGCGTTGAAGCACTGCGTGAGATAGCTGAAACCATATATTGTAATGAAAATAGTGATTTTTCCCAACCGATGTGGGCTAGCCTGGCTGGCTCTCAGTTAGGGTATTAATAAACAGTGAAAAAAGTTACAGGGTCTTCTTAAGTTAGTCCTAAGAGGATGACAAAAATCATTTAAGCGGGAGGCGAAAAATGGGAGATGATTTTGCAGCGGTAGCTGAGGCTGCGCCCATAATGGTGGAGCGGGAACGGCCAGGCTTTATCCAGACACCCTATATCACTGATGTAATCAAGCGTGCTCTAATCTATATCCGTGCTGGATTCCCCCTTCACTTCAGGGGTCCAGCCGGCACCGGCAAGACAACCCTGGCATTATATGTTGCCGCTCAGCTCGGCAAGCCGGTAATGCTGATTCATGGAGATGAGGAGTTCGGCACTTCGGACCTGGTGGGGGGCGAGTATGGCTATCGGATGAAGAAGACGGTGGACAACTTCATCCATACCGTTCTGAAAGCCGAGGAGGATGTGAAGAGAACCTGGGTGGATAACCGGGTGACGGTAACCTGCCGGTATGGCTTTACCCTCCTTTACGATGAATTCACCCGGTCACGCCCCGAAGCCAACAATGTGCTGCTCTCAGTATTGGGGGAAGGAATTCTGGACCTCCCGGCTGGACGAGACGAGGAAAGCCACCTGATGGTTCACCCTGACTTCTCGGCTATCTTCACCAGTAATCCTGAGGAGTATGCCGGCATTCACAAGGCTCAGGATGCATTGAGGGATAGGATGATAACCATTAACCTGGGCTACTACGACAAAGCAACTGAGGTTGCTATCACCCAGGCTAAATCGGGGGTCTCGCAAGCGGATGTGGAGCACATTGTAGCTCTCGTCAGGGACTTCAGGGAGTCAGGAGATTACGAATTCATCCCCACCGTGCGTGCCGCTATCGCTATCGCCAAGGTCTTAAGTATCTCTGGAGCCCGTCCCATGGCAGGCGATGAGACCTTTACTCGCGTCTGTCTTGATGTTCTGGGCTCAGGAGTGGATGGGACTGGTTTAACCAAAGAGAGCACCAATGAAACGGTGCTTAAACTTATTGCAAGGCACTGTAGGTAAGGTTTCAACCTTTCAGGAAGGAGAGCGGGCACCTTAAATGCCGGAAGAGGGTAAATATACCTATTGCATAATTGAGAATTCAAATGCCAGAAACTTCGGTCCCATAGGTATTGGTGAGCGGGGGGATGAGGTAACCACCATCCCCTATGGCGACCTCAGTGCTGTGGTAAGCAGCATACCCATGAGTAAATATGTGGTGAGCCGGGAGACCATGACAGCGCACGAGAAAGTCCTTGAGGAGGTGATGAGGGATTGTGCCGTCCTCCCGGTCAGGTTTTACACTGTGGCGCCCTCGGCAGATGAGCTCCGCAGCCTCTTAATAAGAAGGCACGCCGAATTTAAGAATCTACTTAGATACCTGGACAACAGGGTGGAGCTGGGACTAAAGGCTCTCTGGAAAGATATGAACCGGGTCTTTCAGGAAATCATCAGTGATAGTGATGAACTAAAGGCACTGCAGAAGAAGATAGTGACTACCTCTTCGGGGGAAGCTGAAACCGAGAGTAAAGCTCTGGTGACAGGGGTGAAATCCAGGCTACAGGAGAAAAAGAATAAAGAAGCCGAGGGCTTACTTGACCCTTTGAAAAAGATTTCGGTGGATGTTCGTTACAACAAGACGCATAGCGATGACATGATATGTAATGCTGCCTTCCTGGTAGATAGACGCTGGGAGAAGGATTTCGACATCGGGGTGGAAGAGTTAACCAAGGCTCATAACGATAGAATCAAGTTTATCTATGTGGGACCAGTGCCGCCGTATAGCTTCGTCAATATAGTGGTGAAGGAGTGAAATGCCGACTAAAAAGCAGCGGGTATTGCGCCAGAGAGCCGTGTCCTGGAATGTCCTCAGTGGCAATGTTCCTAGCCCGTCTATGATGAGAATACCCCTGGTCACTAATACCGTGAGGCTGCCCCTGGTTACGGGAGGAGTACCCTTTTCTATGAATCGTGGGGTAATGCCTGGTTTAAAACATAACAGGGATAGCGGGGCAGTGCCTGGCTTTGAGCACGACGGGGAGAAGCCTGCCAGCCACCAGATGCTGGGAAGTGCTTCAGGAAAAGGCAAGGTTCACACCTGCCCCTGGTGTGGCGCAAGTAATATTGGCTGTGAACTTAAGGGAGATAAGCGCTCTCTTTGGCGTTGTCTTGGCTGCAACCGGCGTTGGTGGGCGTCAGCGGATAACCCGCGGAAAATGGCACAGCACCGTCCAAAATTGAGTCGACAGGTATATCAGGGCTCGTTCTGGCGGAGGCTTGGAGGGCTCGGCGGGTAAATGAATTAGGCGGGGCCAAGTAAACCTAGCCCAGGTAGATGAGGTGAAGCTATGGCTTTAGAAGCACAGAGAGATGGGGATGGTGGTACGCTGGTTGATGTGGTAGACAGGATACTGGATAAGGGATTGATTATCAATGCCGATATCCTGATATCTGTTGCCGGTGTAGAGCTACTGGGGATTAAGATAAGGGCTGCCCTGGCATCGTTTGAAACCGCCGCCAGATACGGGTTGGAATTCCCTTCGGGGACTAATATCCAAACCCCGGCTTGGCAGGAGGCAATGATAGCCAAGGAGAATTGCCCTCAATGTGATAAAAGGGTGCCAACTGAGGAGCTGATAACTACCGGGTGCCCTTGGTGTGGCTGGATAAGCGCCAAGGCAAAGGCAGCTTGAGATAGGGAGATAGACATGAATCAAAAGGACGAGAATAAGAGCGGCGAGCAAGAGAAAAAGATAAGAGAGCTAGAGGGGAAGCTAAAGAGGCTGGAGGAGGAGAAGGGCGAGGTGCCTGAGGGAACAGCGGCGAGCATACTCAAGGGACTGGGAGGAATTATTCCTGGACTTGATGGGCTTCTAAAGGGGCTGGAAAAGTCAGAGGCATTCCGGGAAAGACTGGGAGCTATTGACAAGGAAATCGAAACTAGGCTGAGAAGCGAGCCGCTGAAGAGGACGGAGGGAGGGGTGCCATCATTTCAATTTGGCACCTCCCCGGGAACTATACCAAGGAGTATTCCCCGCACCAAGAGGCAAGCCACAGCACAGGTAAAGCGGGAGGTCGTAGCTTCCAAGGAACCCCCGGTTGATGTATTTGATGAGGGAACACACCTTCGCGTCCTGGCTGAATTGCCCGGTGTCCAAGAAAGGGATATTAAGGTAATCCTGAATGAAGCTCAACTTGTCATATCAACTGATACGCCTACCCATAAGTATTATAAGGAGATAATGTTGCCCTATGCCCCCAAGGGACAGGTAGATAAATTATACCGGAAAGGCGTGCTGGAGCTTACATTGCAGAAGGAATAGCGATATAAATTATGTCAATCGTTGATATTGATGAAAAAAACTTAAAGCATGGTGTGCTGGGGCTGGTGATTGCCCTGGTAGAAATAATTAAAGATACCCTCAAGCTTCAGGCAGTGAAGCGTATGGAAGGAGGCAGCCTCACCGAGGAGGAAGTGGAAAGGCTCGGAGAAGCACTTATGGACCTGGATACCGCCATTGAGGAGATAAAGCAGGAGCAGGGAATTACCGAATCAGTGAAATCGGTGAGAGACGGACTGGACAACATAGTGGACGATGTCATCGACCAGTTCCTGAATCCTGAGAGGTGGCGGAAGGCAGCTGAATCAAAGGAGGAGTCTAGCTATGCCGCAAGATGACCAGACTCAACCAGCTTCAATGGACAAGACCGAAGTCATGGCAACAGGAGTGGGGAGGTATCTCTACTGCGTTGCCAATAGCGGGGAACAGGTGAGCCTGGGACCTATTGGGATTAATGGCAGCAAGGTCTATACCGTCCCCTACCAGGATATATGTGCTGTAGTGCACGAGTGTCCTGCCGAGCCGTATCAGTCAACCGATAGAGAAGTGGTGAACTCGTGGGTATTGGCGCACCAGAAGGTGGTGGACGAAGTCTGGGAAAGGTGGGGCACGGTGCTACCCCTGGGATTCGATACCATAGTTATGGACAAAGACGGCGTTGGGCCAGAGGAGAATGTCAGAAACTGGCTTAAGAATGACTACGATAAGCTCAAGAGTAAGATGGAGAAGGTGAGAGGCGAGGCAGAGTATGGGGTGCAAATCTTCTGGGAACCACAGGTTATTGTCCAGAGCCTAGCTAAGACAAGCCCCGAAATCAGACAATTTGGGGAGGAAATGAAATCCCAGCCGAAGGGCATCGCCTACCTCTATAAACAAAGATTAGAGAATGCATTGAAAAGAGAGTTAGAATCCAAGGCTGACCAGTGCTTTAGGGATTTCTATGAGCACATCCGGAGAAAAGTTGATGATATTGTCGTGGAAAAGACGAAACCAGGTGACCAGAACACCCAGATGATAATGAACCTCTCCTGTTTGCTCCCCAGAGATAAGACAGCCGAACTGGGGGAAGAATTAGAGAATATCAATAGCATTGACGGTTACTCGGTTCGCTTTACTGGACCGTGGCCACCATACAGTTTTGTCGGCACCTGATAGTTAGAGGTTATAAATGGAACCGACCCGGGATACACACTATACACTGGTAGACTTGCTGGACAGGGTGCTTGACAAGGGCATCGTACTCTATGCTGATATTATCGTCTCGGTGGCTGGTATACCCCTTATCGGAGTCAATCTGCGGGCAGCACTCGCTGGAATGGAGACCATGATAAGTTACGGGGTGATGCAGGAATGGGACCAGAAAGTCCGTGCCCAGTGGAGTGAGATTGAAAAAGCAAGTGCCTGAGATAGCTACTGGTTAAGGGGGTATGTTAGATGGCATTGATTCGTGGATTCAGCATAGAGTATTAACCAGTACCAGTGGTACTAAGTTAAGAAAGGAGAAAAAGTGCCAAAAGCAGTTGGTATTGACCTGGGAACCACCTTCTCACTGGTAGCCTACCTTGATGGGGGTCGACCAGTGGTTATTCCCAGTAGCGAGGGTAGATGGTTGACTCCATCGGTGGTTGCCTTCCTCAAAAGTGGGAGACGGCTAGTGGGCCAGCTTGCCCGGCAACAGGCTATTGCCAACCCCGATGGCACTATCTTCTCTATAAAGAGACATATGGGGCGTCAGACTTATCTCGACCTCAGTAGCCTCTCCAGCCAGAAGGAACTCATCCAGCAGATTAAGAGACATATGGGTTCCGATTACTGGATAAGGGTTGACCATAACGAATATACCCCTGAGGAAATCTCGGCGATGATTCTTAAGAAGCTAAAGACCGATGCCGAAGAATACCTCGGCGAGAAGATAGAGCAGGCGGTTATCAGTGTGCCTGCCTATTTCAATGTCAGCCAGCGCCAGGCTACTGTAGATGCAGCGACTATTGCCGGCATCAAGGTTATGAGAATAATTGACGAGCCAACGGCCGCCGCTCTCGCCTACGGGCTGGATATGGAAAATACTCACACCATTCTGGTCTGGGACCTGGGGGGAGGTACCTTTGATGTCTCCATCCTGGAACTTGGCGACGGAATATTTGAGGTCAAGGCGGTCAATGGCAATACCTGGTTAGGTGGAGACGATTATGACCAGCGTATCGTGGATTATCTGGCTGACGAGTTTCAGCAGCAATATGGGATCGACCTGCGAAAAAATAAGGTGGCCTGGCAGAGACTCAAGGAAGTGGCGGAAAAAGCCAAGATTGAACTGACAGACACGGAGAGTACACTTGTCAGGATACCCTTTATCAACGCTGGCGAAGGTAGCCCCCAGCACTGGGAGATAACCTTGACCAGGTCAAAGTTCGTGGAGCTAACCGAGGATTTACGACAAAAGATGATTGGGCCCACTACGCAGGTGCTTGCCGATGCGGGGCTAAGACCAGAAGACATTGACCGCCTTATTCTGGTGGGTGGAGCCACCAGGATGCCTGCGGTTAGAGAGCTCAGCATGAAAATCCTGGGTAAGGAACCCTATAAGGACATCCAGCCTGATGAAGCGGTGGCTCTGGGAGCAGCTATCCAGGCTGGCATTTTATCCGGGCAAATACAGGGAAAGGTGCTGATAGATGTTACCCCCCTGTCTCTGGGTATTGAGACCCAGGGTGGCATATTCACCAAGGTTATTGAACGGAATACTCCTATTCCAACATCCCAGGGTCAGGTTTTTACCAACGCCACCGATAATCAAACCTCCATGGACATTCATGTGTTGCAGGGCGAACGAGATATGGCGGTGGACAACATGACTCTGGATAGATTTGATTTGTCTGGCATGTCTACCCTGCCACGGGGAGAAGCCCGCGTTGAGGTAGCCTTTGATATTGATGCTAATGGTATCCTCCACGTGTCGGCTAATGACCTCTATGGTGATAGCTCGCAGAAAGTGAGGGTCACCCCTCGTTTCTATGGGCTGCCCGAAGAAGAGATAGCCCGCATGGTTGAACAGGCTAAAGGATTTTCTGAGGATGACCAAAAGCGGCGAGAGGAGGTGGAAATTAGCATCAAGGCTGATAATATGGTGCGGGCTGCCCGGCAGACTATTGACGAAGCCGATGTAATGGCGAATCTGGAACTGATAGACACAGTGGAGAAGGCGATACTGGAGGTGCAGACCGCTCTCGCCAGCAGAGACAACACTGAAATCAAATCAACAACCGAAGCCCTGGAAAAGCAGGTTAGGGTATTGTACCGGCAAACAAAGCAAAAGCGAGAGGTGGTACATGTCACCTCTTAGAAGCAGGTATGATTACGGCAGAACCAGGGAATTGGTTGGGAGAACTGGAAAAGCCCTGAAACCGAACCTCGGCAGTGATGAGCATGTTATCCTGCACAGTCAGGGAGGATATAAAGATAACGTGCGCCCCATCTGGAAACTGGGGCAGTTCTATCTTACCGATAGGAGGCTTATCTTCAGTGTTCCCACCCATGTCATCTGGGAAGTAGCTCTGGGCGATATAAGAGGAATCAGCGTAGAACAACGAAGATATGTCGCTGGCAGGGTAAAGGATATGCTTGCCATCGGCTACCAGAACCCAACAAACCACAGATTATCAAAAGCCTGGATTATCATGTCTGAGCTGGAGACCTGGAAAAAGGAACTCTACGGGCGGGCGTTGCTAAAGCTTGACCAGGAAATGCTGGACAGCATCCTTGAGCAACTAGACCCCTTAAGCCAGGAGTTAGTGAGCTACCTGTGGCGAAACCGACATGCCACTATTGTCGAGCTGGCTGACCTGATAGACGCACCCACTCATATGGACGTTCTGCTCAGGATAAAAGGTGTTATTAATCCCACCGCCGAGAAGGTAATCAGCTCTCCCCTGCTTGTCTTCGAGAGGTCCAGGGTAGACGATGAAACCGGTGAGACAGTTCCTTTTAGCTGGTGGCTCATCACTCAAACGGTGATAAAAGAGACAGACCAAGGGGCAACACGGGTGGACATATTTGATGACGGGGACAGAATTGATATTGTTGCCGACCTTTCCAGTTTAGGTATAAGAGAGGAAGACATCGCCCTGAGCATAGCTGTAGACAGGGTTATTCTCTCCGCCGAGGCTGGTGATGAGAAGTATTATGAAGAGATTGCCCTCCCCGGCGAGGTCAACCCCGATGAATTCATGCGGACTTACCACAACAATATACTGGCTTTGAGCCTGCAAAAGTTGCGTTGTTTGGATAGTGCTGACAAGCAAAACCTACCGGCAGGGTCAGTTCCCACAGTGGAGAACAGTGAAAGGTGAACGCAATTTTTTAAGTTGATGACGTGCCGGGTATTACAGGTTAAACCTGTGCTATCTACCTTCTCCTTTGATAAAAAACCCCCTTACCCTCTTGACAAACTTTTCTTTTTGTGTTAACATGTTAACAACGAGAGCGAGATGGGAGTAGTCGGAACAAGAGTATCAACAGTTCTGGAACAAAACATCCGGGACCATTGTCGCGGTCTGGGAAAAACTCCTTCAATATGGCTCAGGGAACTGGTAGAAAGGGAAATCTCGGGCAAGACACCGAGCCCAGCGGTTGGGGATGCCATCAAGGTACTTAATGATGTGGCCTCTGATAATGCCAAACTCGTGGTTGGCATCCTGGCAATATCCGTGGGCATATATAACACTTTAATCCAGGGCGAGATATCAAATCACCCCGAGAAGGCGAAACAGCTAGAGGAGACCCGCCGTGAATTCATAGTGGGACTCCTCAAAAACCTGCCGCTAAAGGAGCAACTTACCGTCGAGATGGGAGTAAGAATAACTGACCTGGCAAGTGAAATAGAAAGGGTTAAGGCTGAGAAACAAATACAGCAGGAGGCGTAAAATGGCTAAAGAAGAAAAAAAAGCAAAGGTAGAGTTTGATTTTGGGCTGGGTGGATTGTTCAAAGGAATAGGTGGTCTCTTTGACCTGGTCTCCAAGATGAACGAGGAGGGAAAAGAGGAGTATACCCGTACCGGGGAAATCAAAGGTTTAGGTGACAAGGCCAAGGGAATCTATGGCTTCAGTGTCAGGATGGGCATAGGAGGTCAGCCTACTGTAGAGCAGTTCGGCAACATCAAGAAGACAGAGAAGGGCTCAGTGGAAGTAGCCGAGGTCAGGGAGCCCATTGTAGACGTCTTCGATGAGGGAGACTATCTAATGGTGATTGCTGAACTTCCCGGGGTGGACGAGAGCGACACCCATGTTGAAATAAAGGGTGATATTCTCAGCCTGAAGGCTGAGGGTAAAGATAGGAAGTACAGTAAAGAGGTTCTGCTGCCAACGGAGGTTAAAGCTGAGAGTATGGAGACCCAGTATAAAAGCGGAATCTTGGAGATGAAGTTGACCAAGAAGACACCTGAGTCAAGTGGAGGTAGCTAGAAATATGCCTGAAACAAAGACCACAGACACCTTGACATTAAAGGTAGCCGAGGCATTAGCCAGAGATGTTAGCCGGGGTATAGCCAGGCTCGACCCCAAGGATATGGCAAAACTGGGGGTTGAGGTGGGAGACATCATCCAGGTCACGGGCAAGAGGTCCACTGCCGCCAAGGTTATGCCCGCTTTCATGGAGGACAGGGGCAAGGCTCTTATCCAGATAGATGGTATTATCCGGGAGAATGCTCAAATAGGTATTGACGAAAAAGCGCAGATTGAGAAAGCAGAGTACAAGACGGCTGCCGTAGTAGCGCTCACCCCTATAACTACCCGTGGGACATTAAAGGAGAGAGATACCGGTTATATTGGGAAACTCCTCGAGGGATTGCCGGTTACCGCCGGTGACAGGGTAAGGGCTACCCTCTTTGGCAGTCGCTACCAGGAATTCTCCGTGGTTGATACTAGCCCCAAAGGAATAGCTGTTATCCACTCCACTACTACCATAAAGATAAAGGGAGAAGGGGCACGGGAAAAGGAAGGGGTCGGCATCACCTACGAGGATATTGGAGGTCTGCACCGGGAGATTCAGAAAATAAGGGAGATGATTGAGCTCCCGCTGAAATACCCTGAGGTATTTGAGAGACTGGGGATAGATGCTCCCAAAGGGGTACTACTGCACGGACCCCCGGGCTGTGGCAAGACCCTGATAGCCAGGGCGGTAGCTAATGAAACTGCTGCCCACTTTATTCATATGAGCGGTCCGGAGGTCATCCACAAGTTCTACGGCGAAAGCGAGGCTCACCTGCGAGCTATTTTCGAGGATGCGAGCGCTCATGCCCCATCCATTGTATTTCTGGACGAGATAGATGCCATAGCCTCCAAGAGGGAGGAAGTCCGGGGTGACCAGCAGGTAGAGCGGAGGGTAGTGGCTCAACTCCTGGCTTTGATGGATGGCTTAAAATCAAGAGGGGAGGTAGTGGTTATCGGGGCTACCAACATACCCAATGTGCTTGACTCAGCCTTGAGAAGACCGGGGCGCTTTGATAGGGAGATAACCATTAGTATTCCTGATAAAAACGCCAGGCTGGAGATACTTCATATTCACATCAGGGGCATGCCCCTGGCTTCAGATGTAGACCTGGAAAGAATCGCTGAAATCACTCACGGGTTTGTCGGGGCAGACCTGGAGGCTCTGGCACGGGAAGCAGCTATGATAACCTTGAGGAAGATAATGCCTAAGATTGAATTTGAAGCTGACAATATTCCCTATGAGCTGCTCCTCGAGCTGGAGGTAACCATGGATGACTTCCTGAATGCCCTGAAAGAAGTGGAACCATCAGCCATCAGGGAAGTCTTTACTGAGATTCCCGATGTTCGCTGGGATGATGTCGGGGGATTAGACAATGTAAAACGCGTACTCAAAGAGAGTATCGAATGGCCGCTAAAATACCCGGAGCTTTTTGACCACATGAGAACAAATCCTCCTAAAGGTATCCTGCTTTACGGTCCTCCTGGCACGGGGAAGACATTCCTGGCCAAGGCGGTAGCCAGTGAGAGCGAGGTGAATTTCATCTCGGTTAAAGCCCCGGCTTTACTATCCAAATGGGTGGGCGAATCAGAGAAGGGCATAGGAGAGGTGTTTAAAAAAGCCAAACAGGCCAGTCCGTGTATTGTCTTTTTTGATGAGATAGATGCTATAGCTCCCATTCGGGGGGCAAGTACTGATTCTCATGTCACCGAGCGGGTAATCAGCCAATTTCTGACTGAGATGGACGGAATGGAAGAGCTCAAGGGCGTGATTGTGCTGGCCGCTACTAACCGGCTGGACATTTTAGACCCCGCCCTGCTTAGAGCCGGCAGATTTGATTTTCAACTGGAACTACCCATCCCTGATGCCAAAGCCCGCTTGGAAATATTCAATATCCACACCAGAGGAAAACCTCTGGCTGCTGATGTGGACCTCAAGGCTCTGGCTGATAGTACCGACGGTCTGGTAGGAGCTGATATAGAGGCTATCTGCCGGAGAGCTTCCATGCTGGCTATAAGGGAGTTTTTAGATAAGCATAAGACTTTTATGCCGGAGTCCGGAAAAGCAGACTTTTCCAAGGCTAAAATCAGTAACCAGCACTTTGAAGAGGTAATCGGAGGATTGCAGAAATAGTAATGAGGAGATTGATTTATATCCCTATCATTCATACGGATGCTGACATGGGTAGTCTAGCTTCTGCACTTGACCAAAGCACGGCCGCATTTTGTGGAGAGGAACGCTGGGAAAGGCATAAGGCCACAGCCTCTCATTTTTGGCAGATGGTATCAGACTATCTTGAAACGTTGGATGCTAAAAATCTCAAGGTATATCAGGATGGCTTTGTCTCAGATGGTGGCCTGGGCAAGAAGATTATCGAAGAGGCGGTCAGGAAGGGCAGCCAAAACTATAAAATCATCCTCAATCTACTCAACAGAGGTGCCGAGGTAGTATCTACCGAGGACATGGCACTGCTTCAAGAGGAATATGAACACATCAGCCGGATTATAAAGGCTGAAACTCCCTCTCAGAGGAGGTCTGCCTATAAAGAATATGAATTGCGGAAGAGTCAATTAACCGTGGAAAGGGACCGTTTTATAGCTAGAGCCATAAACGAGACACTAAAGGGTGGTGAGGTGGGGCTTCTTTTCATTGGAGCTTACCACGATGTCGTCCCTCATCTTGCCAAGGACATCGCGGTAGAGCAACTCAAAGAGCGGGAGAAGGTAAAGACCTACTTCGATGAGCTGATGTATGGGAATGATGAGAGGAGCTTTGAACGGTTGACAAGGTACATTAGCTCGACAGTGGGCGCTGGTGTATCATAAGCGAGCCCAAAATATTAATGATTTTCAGGAGTAAATGCCAAATGTATTAATATTAAGCAAATGAATGATATCACCATGCCTAACGTTGGCAGCACCTCCCTGAACTTGAGGGGTAAGCATATGTCGGCAAGTAAGGGTTCCTCTGAAAGGAGCCCTTACTTGTTTATATGCCTCATAGCATGTCACCTCCCTGATATCAAAGATGCAGAAGGGTCTCCTACAAGCAGTCTATTGACATTCGCCATTTGGCGAACTAAAATATTAATCTATGATTAGGAGCATACCGCCAGGCAGAAAGGTAAGTAGCAGTCCTTATAGAATAAATGTCTATGGGGTAAAGAAGCAGATGCCTCACTATACTCCTATGTGTACCAGCACTCTGGAAAGCTTGCTTGCCGAGGCAGAAAGGCTAGAATCAGAGCAGGTTGAAGTGGTAAAGCTCCTGTCCTATGATGAGAAATTACAAAGATTAGATAAACTGCAGCGGGTAATTATGCAGCTCAAGATTCAGATAGGCCTCAGGACAAAGAATCGATAGTTGAGGTGATTAACACACAATTAGCCATAAAGTGTACTCACTTCGGCTATTGACATTGTGTCGAGAAATAGTATATTGTTCAGACTACAAAAGGAGGTGAACTAATGCAAGCTTATTGTATGAAGTGCCGTGCTAAAAAGGAAATGAAGGATGCCAAATCTATAACTATGAAGAACGGGAGGCCAGCAACTCAAGGTGTGTGCCCAATATGTGGCACTAAGATGTTTAGAATCGGGAAAAGTTGAAGCTTATATTCCGTGAGACCGGATTATTGGCAGGGGCTGGATTGGATTGAAAAGCTTCTGGTTAAATACCCCTAGCAACCGCTTCCATGTTCTATAGGGACCAGCACGGTTCACTGTCTATCCATCGCATTTCCTTGTTTTTTCTTCCTAACTACTTTGAGCAATGAATTCAGCTCTGCTCTCTCCCCCATGAATTTTACGGGGGATGCTATACCTATAACGGTCATCTCAAGATGTTGCGCTTTTATGAATATTGCACCTACGATCATGCAGACTCCCGTTGCAATAATCATCAGTCCAATTAACCCTAGGAAATCCCAATAGAACAGCGGGAAGAGACCCACCGCAATAGACACAATGCCCGGGATTATCAACACATGAAACCTTCGTTCCTTGAAGCTAATACTTGAGATGTGGTCATAGTCATAGTCTGTGACAGTACTACCATTCTCCACAATCAATCTCTTGTTTGAAGCATACGCAGTACAACCGCTCAGTTTGAATGACTTTTGAATGACTTCACCTTCTACCATGAATTGCTCAATATCTCCATTCACCGTCAACGTTCTCCTTCCATCAATATTCTGTTCATTTTTTCCGCATACAATACATTTCTCCATTTTTTACGGATCGTAGTCATATTTAACGCTCCGGGATATCATTTTGAGATAACCACTGTCTTCCTTGGTCATTGCCAGTCCAGCCTCAAGCATTCCCCAGCCGGAGTAAGCTTGTCATCTATCCTTTCCAAATCCACTGGCTGAGCTACGCCATCTCTCAGGGATTATTATAGCATGGTAACGCAGAGTGCTGCTAGTTGGCGGTGGTAATATTTCGTCATTTTGTGCATCCCAGCATAGTTGCTATGCATTTGATCTTAATTCAGTATGTTATAATTTACTAGATGGAAAGCAACCTAAAAACTGACCTAGTAACTGTTAACTTTGACCTTCCATTTCCGGTGGTAGGGTGCTAGACTGAAGGGGGATGGGGTTGAATAATCTTAAGGTAAACTGCTATTCTGGTCATACCTACGCCGAAAGACCGAAGTCTTTTGAGTGGCAGGGTATAATATATGAGGTTGAGGAGATAGACACAGCCTGGCAGGAGCCGGGGGAGAGATATTTTCAGGTTAGAACCAGGGATAACAAATTATTCAGACTCTGCTATAATGAGGGGCAAGACCAGTGGTCGCTAATTAAGCTCGTTCATTAAGGGTAGCGTGAAGGGGCGAGGTAGATTAAACAATCCACCTAATCGAGCAAGCAAGGAGTTAGATATGATAAAGGAAATCCTCAAAATACTGGAAAATGACGCCCGAACTACCACCAAGCAAATATCTACTATGACCGGCACCCCCGGTGCCGAGGTAGCCAGACTGATTAAGCAAGCCGAGAAAGAACGAACTATCCTGAAATACAAAACGATAATCAACTGGGAAAAGGTAGAGGATGAGCAG
Source organism: uncultured Dehalococcoidales bacterium (assembly GCA_964616615.1). Taxonomy (GTDB): domain Bacteria; phylum Chloroflexota; class Dehalococcoidia; order Dehalococcoidales; family DAOVUZ01; genus DAOVUZ01. Next base: position 10,918 of record CAZTRJ010000012.1, on the reverse strand, counting down.
GTCTGGGCGTTAATAGAAGTCAAGGTTACCCCACAAAGAGATGTTGGCTTTGACGCTGTAGCCGAGCGCATCTACCGCTTCCCGCAGGCTCGCTCCGTCTACCTGCTCTCCGGAACCTATGACCTGCTGGTTCTGGTAGTAGGCAAAACCATGCATGAGGTGGCTGATTTCTCATCTCAAAAGCTGGCTCCTATTGAGGGGGTGCAGGGAACGGTTACCCACTTTATGCTTAAGCGATACAAGGAGGACGGTGAAATTCTGGAGGGGAAGGAAGAGATTAAGCGGCAGCCGGTAATACTCTAGATAAGCCTTTAGCCACCAATATTGCCAACCAGGAGATTGTTATGTCAACCAATTCTCCCCATCAGCACCGAAAAGAGAATAGTCTTACCTCAAAACAGGTAAGCCAAATATCTCCCTCCGGGATACGGAAGTTCTTCGATTTACTCGCTTCTATTGAAGGGGTAATCTCGCTGGGGGTTGGCGAGCCCGACTATGCCACCCCGTGGCACATCCGGGAGGCAGCCATCTACTCTCTGGAAAAAGACTACACGATGTATACCTCAAACTTGGGCATGCCCCAGCTGCGCCAGGAGCTGTCACGATACCTGAAGGATAACTATAATCTAGCGTATGACCCGAATAGCGAACTTCTGATTACCGTGGGTGTTAGTGAGGCATTAGACCTGGCAATGAGGGCTACCCTTAACCCCGGGGATGAGGTTATTATGCCCGACCCGTGCTATGTTTCCTATAACCCCTGTGTCATGCTGGCGGGAGGGACACCAGTTATGGTGCCGACCAACCAGGAAAATAATTTTGAGATTAGCCCTACCGATATTGAGGCACGAATTACCAGCCAGACTAAAGCCATTCTTATCGGTTACCCGGCTAACCCTACCGGGGCGGTGATGACCAGAGACAAGCTATCACCAATAGCCGAGGTCGCCCGGCGTCACCAGTTGCTGGTAGTCTCCGACGAGATTTACGCCAAGCTGGTCTACGGCGTAGAGCATGCTTGCTTCGCCAGCCTACCTGAGATGAAGGAGAGCACCATTCTTCTGGGAGGATTCTCCAAGGCTTATGCCATGACCGGGTGGCGTATTGGCTACGCCGCAGCTACCAGAGAGGTTATTGCCGCCATGACCAAGATTCACCAGTATACTATGCTGTGCGCACCGATAATGGGGCAAATGGCAGCTATTGAGGCATTAAGAGCCGGCGAAAATAGTATTGCCGAGATGGTTGAGGAATATAACCGGCGACGCCTGGTGATAGTCAAGGGACTAAACGATATTGGACTACCCTGCTTTGAGCCACGGGGGGCATTCTATGCCTTCCCCTCAATAAGAGGCACCACTATGACCTCAGAGGAATTCGCCGAGAGACTGCTGGTGGAGGAAAAGGTGGCAGTAGTGCCGGGCACAGCCTTCGGACAGTGCGGCGAGGGATATATTCGCTGTTGTTATGCCACCTCGCTAGCTGACATTGAGGAAGCGCTGTCCAGGATGAAGCGGTTTGTGGCTAAACACAAGAAGTAGAGTGTTATTTATCCTGTCCTAAATAGGTTTCATCAGGTAACCCTATCCCCTTTATCCCCTTCCCCTTAACAAGGGGAAGGGGAAGATAGTTTTTTAGAGGGGCTTCGCCCTTTTTGTTATCCCCTTTCGAGGATTAGGGGGTTCTGGACTGGTTTCAGAGCAGTAAGCATGGGCCAACACAATCTGCTATTTTGTGCAAAGAGGTAACAAAACACTAATTTGTTAGTAGTAATTGACTTTTAGCATATAATGTATTACAATGTATTACATCTGGAGGTAAATTGCTTGATATAAGTTACCCATTAATATGGACACAAGAGGTAGTTGATAAGGTTTGGCAAAAGCATAAAGTCAACCCTGAGGAAGTAGATGAAGCTGTTATTGATGATGAAGCTATTTGCCATAAAGCTTCGGGAAGGTCATATTGTGTTTACGGGCAAAGTTTATCGGGACGGTATATATTTGTAGTATTAGGCGGAATGAGGCAAAAGGGGCAATTTAAAGTAATCACCGCCAGGGAAATGCAAGATAAGGAGAAGCGGTATTATCGTAAGAAAAAATAATATACCTGTATAAAAAAAATAAAAAGGGAGGAAAGATGAAGAATAAAAAACATATAATACCTAATTTTGAAAGTGAAGAACAGGAAGCAGAGTATTGGGATAAGCACAGTCCTCTTGATCTCGTTGCTGAACCTGAGGCACAAAAAGTTAGAGTCAGAGGTATCAAGGACAGGCCTATAACAATACGCTTGGATAGTAATAGTCGTTTAGCGCTTGAGAAATTAGCTACTAGGAATGGTCTTGGGCCTTCAACTTTCGCACGTATCGTCTTAATGTCATCTTTAAAGAAGGGGGAAAAATTTGCAGAAACAGACTCGACCACTGAATCTAGGGATACAGTAGAATCAAGTTCGGTAGTAGTAGAAGAAGCAAAGGCTGGAACAAGAGGGGTTATCTTAAAAGTGAAGGCAAAAATCGAGGAAGCTCTTCGTAGAGCATTGGAGAACGATTGGAAGACTTCCCTCGGTTTGTTGAAAGAAGCGGAAATAATTGTACCAAATGAATACTATAGCGATGTCAAAGTTGAAATAAAAATGGTCTGGTTATGCATACAAAGGACATCTATTGGGCCATTAATTGCTAAGGCAGAAAAGTCAGTATCCATGTGGGATTATCAAAGGGCAAACGAGCTATTGGGAGATATATCATCTATCTTGGAGACTGCGGAGTTTCCGTTGGATTATCAGGACTATTCACTTAGAGTAGTTAATATAGCTAGTGGTGCTTGTGGTGCAGCAGATAGATGGGAAAGTAGTTTTGGGAATAAATTGGACCGTACGTTAATAGGAGTCAGCGTCGTTAAAGCAAACGTCGAAGAATTAGTAGAAAAGAAAGTAGAAAGTATGGGAGTTCGCTTTTGAACAAGGTTTATAAGTTATTAATTGTGGGGTATATATGAAATTAAATAATAGTGAAAAGACTAAGTCAAAATCAATGGCTGAAAAGTTGTATAAATTAGGGATGGCCCTACGTGACCTTGAAAGATATGAACAAGCTTTGGACGCGTTTATGGAAGCAGACAAGGTTGTGGGTAACATAGCTTCGGTTCAGAACATGATTGCAATTACACTGAGCGATTTAGGGAAATCAAAAGAAGCTTTTGAGGCATTTCGCAGAGCTGTTGAAGTAAGTCCTGATAGTGCATTAATAAGACGTAAATTTTCCAATTTTCTTCAAAAGTGTAAAAAATATGCGGAAGCAGAGAGGGAAATCAGGAAAGCCATTGAATTGGATCCTAAACATGGAGAAAGTCATTTAATGCTTGGCGATATATTGATGAAACGACATAAATATGGAGAGGCAATAAAAGCTTACAAAGATGCAGTCTCAATAGACCCAGAGGATGAATACGGATATTGGTCATTAGCAGAAGCTTTTTACTATAAAAGAGACCTTAACGGAGCCACTAATGCACTTAAGAAAGCCCTCGAGCTTGATCCAACTGATGGATGTGTATACCATACCCTGGCTCAGACACTAGGTTTATTAGGTAGGAAATATGAATCTTTGGAATATGCGAAGAGATCAGTTGAGCTTTCTCCGGATCACGAACCGTCATATCGTGTATTGGCTTTGTCTTCAGCTGAGTTAGGTCTATTTGATGAAGCAATAGTTGCTGCTCAGAAAGCTATTGAAATTAAACCTGAAAATGCACAGGCACATAATTTAGTAAGTCAGTTGCTTATAGAAGTAGGTAAGTATGAGGATGCGTACGTAGAAAGCTTGCGAGCAGTGGAACTAGATAAAAAGAATATTCGTTATCAAGTGGATTTAGCTCGTGCTTTAGCAGAATTGGGCCGAAGAGATGAATCTTTGAATATAATTGGGGAAATCTTGGAAAGTAACCCACGCGACGCATATGTCTGGAACGAATTGGGGACTATTTATTCGATAAACAATCAATTCGACAAGGCCCTTGATTCATATCTTAAAGCTATTGAGATTGATAAGGATAATGCAGAATATCTAGGAAATGTTGGGGCAGCACTGAATAATTTAGGGAGATTCGAAGAAGCAATACCTTATGCTGAAAAAGCAATTTCATCAGATAGGCAATATGCGGATTCATATAGAGTATTAGCTTACTCGTTAAATCGAATAGGTAGAGAAAAAGAGGCTGTAGGAATAGCTAAACAAGCTTTGGAGCTCAAACCGAACGATTCTTTTACTATATCAGAACTGACTCTCGCTCTTGCAAACTTGGGGAGAGCAGATGAAGTTGAAAAAATATTTAAAGATTCCGTAAGTAAAAAGGTAACTTACAGGCCAGAAACACTGGAGAACATAGCTTATTGCTACTATCTGTTAAAGCGGATAGATGAAGCAATCGAATTATATAGAAAGGTGCTAGATATAAGACCAAATGATTGCACTGCGAATAATAATCTAGGATACCTTCATCTACTAAAAGGAGAATACAATAATGCAGAGTTGCTTTTCAAAAAATGTATTGAGTTTAATAACAAGTTTGAACGTGCACACTACAACTTAGGAGCGCTCTACGTGTCTCGGGGAGAGGTAGAAGAAGGAACTGAAGAATATAAAACCGCGATTAACATTAACCCTGATGTGAAGAATGAACATGTTCAGGACCTTGAAGAAATAAGTAGGCAACACCCGAAATGGACTTGGCCCATGAAAGCAGAAGAAATAGTTATGAAGATAGGCGGGAAAAACGTTGGTACCTAATCTAGCGTTTAGGTCTAATTAGCGGTCAACAGATACGGAAAGCCAGTTCAGACGTTATGAGTGAATGTTAGTCGAGGGAGCCTGCATCCATTGGATCAGGAAAACTCAACAAAGCCCATATTAGATCACTTCTGTCCCGGTTGTATGTCCAACTCAGTCAGAAATGGTATAATATGGCTCGGATTATCTATTCCGCAGGGGGACAGAGGGGGTGAGGATGATTAAAATCAGATAAGCCCCATCTTCTGCTTGACCTCGGCGAGGGTCTCTGCGGCAATAACCCGGGCTCGCTGAGCACCATCCACGAGAACATCAGTTATATACTGGGGTTTAGTGGCTAAAGCAGCCCGCCGTTCCCGTAACGGTTCAAGAACAGCATTAATCTTTCGAGCCAGGAGCATCTTACAATCAACACAACCAATATCAGCCGAACGACACCGCTCACCGATACTGTCCAATTCAAGCGGATTAACATATCCCTGAAGTCGGTAAATATTGCATATCTCGGGGTGTCCGGGGTCAGTGCGGTATCGGCGAGCCGGGTCGGTAACCGCGGTCATTACCCGCTCTGTGGTCTCCTGTGGTGAAAGAGCCAGTTCAATATCATTACCAAGTTGCTTGCTCATCTTTTCCTTACCATCCAGACCCAATATCAACGGAAACGAGGTGAGCTTGGCTTCAGGCTCAGGAAAGGTATTGCCAAATAGATTGTTAAAGCGGCGGGCAATCTCTCTGGCTAGCTCCAAATGAGGCAACTGGTCTTCACCTACCGGTACAAGTTCAGCTTTATAAAGCACAATGTCGGCAGTCATTAGCACGGGATAACCCACCAGCCCATAGTTTATATTTTGAGGTTGCAGCTTTACCTTCTCCTTAAAAGTAGGCACACGCAGCAGCCAGCCCAAGGGGGTAACCATGCTAAGTAGAGTATGTAATTGCATCACCTCGGGGACATGAGACTGGACAAAAAGAATGCTCTTCTGCGGGTCAAGACCGGCTGCCAGCCAGTCAAGCATCATCTCGTAGACATTCTTTTGCAACCCGCCAGTGTCCTCTAGCGAAGTCAGAGCATGGATATCAACTATACAGTAGACGCAATCATACTCGTCCTGAAGATTCACATAATTCTGTATGGCTCCCAGATAGTTGCCCAGGTGCTGCCTGCCGGTGGGGCGAGCTCCAGAAAAGACCCGACGCTTCATCCAAAGTTCCTCAAGCGAAGTGTAACACAAAAGGAGATATAACGGCAAGGTTACCAATTCAGGGCAGCAACCTAGTGTCTCCGAGCTTTCTAAGACGAAGACTCAAATATCGCATGTCTGACACAAACAAAAACAGGGCTTAATCTGCCCTGTTTTTATCTTTTTTGTTCAATCGCCCGCAGGCTCTGTTGAATCGCTATTGCCAGCCTGAGCCAGATATGTTCTTATCTCATTTTATTCTCACTACTTCTGATGAAGGCAAACCATGGAGTAAGCTACTTTTCTTCCCGGGGAGGGACAAAACCCATAGGTCTTGTGGCTTCTACCTCCTCAACCGCCGGTATCTTTCCGAACCGCTTTTCATATTCCTCCAGGTTTCGCTGGAGCAACGCTGTCAGCCTTTTGGCATGCTCCGGACTCATAATTACCCGGCTTTCTACCCTAGCCACAGCCCTGCCCGGCACAACACGAGCAAAATCAATAATAATATCATTCCCCGACCTGCTGAGTGAAGCGAGATTGGTATAAATGCCGGTTGCCACATCGTCTGGCAGTTCCACCTTAATTTGTGCAACCTGTTCTTTGTCTTCCATCCCTATTTACCTCCTCTCACCACGAAATCCCCTCCCCCTCGGAGTCATAGTTTGTGCACTCAACAAGCACCATTATACCACTTTGTCAGTAACCCCTCAAAATACCCTTCTTACTTATATCCAGTAAAGTCGACCACCCAGGTGGTAAGCCTACCACCTCACATTTTCTCCGGTGCTGTCATCCCCATAAGGTGAAGGGTCTTAGCCAGAACCGTCTGGGCTGCCTCCACTAACTTGAGACGGGCTTTAGTCAATGCTTCATCCTGAGAAACGACCCGGCACTGCTTATAAAAGCTATGAAACACAGTAGCCAAATCCTGAGCATAATAGGTAAGATGGTGAGGTTCCAGGGTATGGACTACTATCTCAACTATCTCAGGTAAAAGTAGCATCTTCCGTATTAACGCCAGCTCAGGCTCAGTATTAAGCAAACAAACATCCCCATCCCTACAGTCAATCTCCCTCTCCTGAGCCAGGCGAAGGATACTGGCAATACGGGCATGGGCATACTGAACATAGTAAACAGGATTGTCCAGTGATTCCTTTTTAGCTAATTCAAGGTCAAAGTCCATTTGACTGTCAGCCGAGCGGGATAGAAAGAAGAAGCGGCAGGCATCGCTTCCCACCTCCTCTATCACCTCACGCAGGGTAATAATATCGCCACTGCGTTTAGATATACGAACTAGCTCCTCACCCCGAAGTAAGGTAACCATCTGAGAGATTATCACACCTAATCGCTCAGGGCTAATACCCAGGGCACCAACCACTGCTTTCATTCGGGATACATGACCCTGATGGTCAGCCCCCCAGATATTAATTACCTTATCAAACTTACGCTCCAGGAACTTGTTGTAGTGATAAGCAATATCAGAGGCAAAATAGGTGGGTGAACCATCGCCACGCACCACTACATTATCCTTATCCTCACCAAGGGCAGTAGACACAAACCAGGTAGCCCCCTCCTTCTCACCGATATAGCCCCCCTGGTGCAGAAGCGACATTGCCCTCTGGTATTGTCCGTTATCATAAAGACTGCGCTCACTAAACCAGACATCAAAGCTCACCCCTAACCGCTCAAGGTCATTCCTGACCTGCTCTATTACCCTGTCTAAACCTATTTGCCCTAGTTGGGACACTGCCTCTTTTTCGGGGAGACTGAGAAACCTGTCTCCCTCTTCAGCAATAACCTCCTTAGCCAGGTCAACCATATAGCTACCAAAGTAACCATCAGCCGGCATCTCGGCATCAACGCCCAAACACTGCTGATAGCGGGCATAGAGTGAGCGGTAAAAGGCGATTATCTGGCTACCGGCATCATTAATGTAATACTCCTTCTCCACCTTGTAGTCAGCAGCGGCAAGGACATTGGCTAAAGTGCTACCCAGGATAGCACCACGACCATGCCCGACATGGAGCGGACCGGTGGGATTGACACTAACAAACTCTATTTGTACCCGGCTGCCCTGACCCAGGGCAATGTTGCCATAGGAATCATCAGCCGCCAGGATTGAATCCACCTGTTGGGTCAGCCAATCGCTTTTAAGGGTGAAGTTAATAAACCCCGGCGGTGCCACGGCAATACTGGCAACCTCAGGAGTGGGAGCGATAAGCCCCACTATGTCATTAGCGATAGTCAACGGGCTGATTCCGGTTGCCCGTGCCAGTTTCAGGGGAAGACTGGAGGCATAGTCTCCATATTCGGCGTTCTGGGGGTGCTCAATGACAATATCAGGTAAGGTTACCGCCGGCAGCTTGCCCGATTGCTGGGCCTGGCTTGCCGCCTGGGTTAGTAGCTCGATAAGCCTTTGCTTAATCATTAATATCCCTGTTTCAGTCACCTTTATGCCCAAATTTTTCAGTCACCTTTATGCCCAAATTATAGCACAATGCTGGTTAGAAAGGGTAACCTGGGATTTTATTCATCCCCTAGCAGGAGAAAATCCGAACTTTTGTTACCATTTCTATGATCATCAACCTGTCAATGGGCAAAGAGAAAACACTTGCTTGGCGATGTGTATAAACGTTTCGCGGCCAAAAGAAGTTGCTAAAGGCATTTGGGTGAAGCATACCGAAGCGCAAACTACTGTTATATGGGGGTGGACGAAGGTAGGCTTTAAAGCCGAGGGCTAGACTAATAAATATTCTACCTAAAGCTTGCTACCTCCTAGCAATTCAATTTTTCTGACTCCCAGAGTTTTTGGCTTATCAGGATGGAATTTGTTGAAATGTAAGCGAAGCACAACTTGATATTGAGTAGTTAAATATTTGCTTAACTCTGGCTGTCTATAAAAATCTTTTAGTAATTCTGACTTCGAACTTAAAAGGGCTCCGCCAAGGGTTCCTTCTCTGTGGGTTCCCGAAATTGCTAATGCTCCCATTTGTTGATTATGGGGATTAGTCGAGCGAGTAATAATAACTAAATCACTTTGAGGCCTCCTATCTTGCCTGTATTCAGGAGTCCACCACTTTCTAACCTTTTCACCTTCAGCTTCAACAACTACCCACCTAACAACTTTACCCGGTTTCCTTCTAATATCTTCTTCCAGCTCGTCCCTTGAGGGTATATATACCTTTCCATCATTTCGTAAAATACCAAAAATGAAAGGCGTTTTTCTGAGAATCAATTCTACCTCTCTAATAGGACGCCATCCTCCTACGAAAATTGGGCTCATTTCAGAACTTGGCAGCCGAGGTTGTTTCATCGTTTTTCTTCTAGTCGGTTTCTCTAGAACAAATGGCACACTGAAGGAACGTAAAGCGCCTAATTTATCCCACTCTGAAGGCTCTCTCTCAAACCTTAGCCCAACTGCAACTTCACGCCTATCTTTTGAAAGACCCCCTAAGAATAACTCCTCCATAAGAGGTATGAGCTCCGTTTTGTATTCTCTAATCCTTTTGCCATATGTTATGGCTCCTCTGATAAGTTCTTCACCCACAATAAAGAGTACCCCTATCCAAAACTGCTCAGGGGTTATAAAGGCAGGCAATGTAGAGCCAATCACAAGAGACCCAAAGCCCTTTTCTTTTTCTACAAAAGTTTTAATATCCATATTCCGATGCCCCCTTTCATAGCTTTTTCTTCAACGTTCGATTCAGTTCTTACAGCCCGCCGAAGTTCAGTTGCGAATAACAGCCATATAAACGAACTCAGGTTCGCCTAATTTGCTCTCAGTTGTCACATTGTACTATTTACTCTAATAGCTGTGAAGCATCAAACCCGCTCCCCACGCATGATTCGAACCACGAAACACCTAGCTCCACTCACCGCCTTGTGCTGGCCAGACCCGGGCTAGCTCTTTAGCCAAGAGACGGTGCTCGGGTTTATCCAGACCGGGGTCTATCTGAAAGAGTTTTATTGCCTCGTTGCGAGCCAGCTCCAGCAGAGCCACATCGGAGAGTTTAGCCATCCGGAGGTCAGGTAAGCCACTCTGCCTGGTGCCGAAGAATTCGCCTGGACCCCGCAGTCTTAAATCCTCTTCAGCCAGTTGAAAGCCATCGTTTATCTTTTCTATTATGTCAAGCCTCTCCCGGCTCACCTCGGAAGGGTTCTCGGCTAACAGCATGCAGTAGCTTTGCTCCTGCCCTCGCCCCACCCTGCCCCGAAACTGGTGCAATTGCGACAGACCAAAACGGTCGGCACTCTCTACCAGCATTACCGTGGCATTAGGCACATCAATGCCAACCTCTACCACCGGGGTTGAAACCAGGATGTCCATCTCGCCGGAACGGAAACGGCGCATTACCTTATCCTTCTCCGCCGCCGCCATCCGCCCATGGAGCAAGCCCAGTCTCAGGTCGGGAAAGACCTCCCGGGATAGACGCTGATACTCAGCTACCGCTGCCTTAGCCTGAATAGCCTCAGACTCCTCAACCAGGGGGCAGATAATAAACGCCTGACGACCGCCAGCCACCTGACGACGCAAAAAGGCATAGGCGCTATCCCTCTGCTCCGGTTTAAGCCACTTTGTCTTTATTACCTGCCTGCCTGGGGGAAGCTGGTCTATAACCGATAAATCAAGGTCACCGTATAAGGTCAGGGCTAGGGTTCGTGGTATCGGCGTCGCCGTCATTACCAGGACATGGGGGCTAAACCCCTTCTGCCGCAGCGCTGAGCGCTGGGTAACCCCAAATCGGTGCTGCTCATCAACTACAGCCACTCCCAATCGGTGGAACTCCACCTCCTTTTGAATAAGGGCATGGGTGCCGATAATAATATCTATATCTCCATCCAGGATACGCTGCTGGAGTTCCTGCTTTCCGACCTGCTTAATATCGCCAATAAGCAGGGCTACAGTAAGGGGGTGTGATAACAGCCCGGAATAACTATGCAG
>CAZTRJ010000011.1:0-29406 GCA_964616615.1 uncultured Dehalococcoidales bacterium | reverse complement strand
TTAATAAGGCAGAGTAAGGAGAGAGGGAAGATTATTTGTAAGATGGGGCTTCGCCTCTCTTGGACTCCCTATATTTAATAAGCCAGATGTTTAATAAGGCAGAGTAAGGAGAGAGGGAAGATTATTTGTAAGATGGGGCTTCGCCTCTCTTGGACTCCCTATATTTAATAAGCCAGATGTTTAATAAGGCAGAGTAAGGAGAGAGGGAAGATTATTTGTAAGATGGGGCTTCGCCCCTCTGGGACTCTCCTTAATGTTTACTCCTTTCAAGTGGGGAAGGGGAAGATAATTATGATATGAATGTATCTTCCTATCATGGGGCTTCACCCCTCTTTGCCGCTTCTTTGAAGGGGAAAGGGAAGTGGATTTCCTAAAGGGGCTTCGTCCCTGTTAAACTTTCCTTCTTATCCAAAGGAGAGGGGGAAGAGATTTTAGGGAGGGGCGAAGCCCCTCCCTTACCTACACTCCCCCTTCCCTTATTAAGGGAAGGGGGTCAGGGGGATAGGTTTCCAAACAATCTTTAGTTTGCCATTTTACAATTCAGCCTGCGTTAGCTATAATTCTTAGGGAGGTAAAATGGGAATCATCCCCATTCATGTGGTGCCCGACCCGGTATTGCGGCAGAAATCAAAGCGGGTCAGGTCTATTGATGAGTCAATTCATCGGTTAATAGACGATATGCTGGAGACGATGCACTCGGATGGTGGCGTAGGGTTGGCTGCCCCTCAGCTAGGCGCTCTGCTCCGAGTGATTGTTATTGGCATACCGGGGGAGGAAGATATAGCCTTAATTAATCCTGAGGTAGTGCGAAGGACAGGTGAGCGTGTGGTAAATGAGGGCTGTCTCAGTATCCCTGGCTATATCGGGCAGATTAAGCGTGCCGAGTCGGTTAGAGTCAAGGGGCGCGACCGAAACGGGAAGGAGATACGAATTAAGGCAACTGAACTCTTAGCTCAAGCCCTGGAGCACGAGATAGACCACCTAAACGGAGTCCTCTATATAGACAAACTGGAGGGTGAGCTACGCAAGCTCGAGCCAGCGGAAGTCCAGCTTTAACTGTGGATTTTCTGTAATAAAGCCATTTGACCCCAAATAACTGAGTGTCTATTAAATAATACTGAACTAGGATACAGAGGAACCTTATTCAGTTCCTCTGTATCCTAGTTCAACTCTTTGAGATGGCCGCCTCAGACTTAAGAAGGCACCGGTGTGGCTTTTGGGGTGCCGGGCATATACTCGGTAGCTGAAGTAAACTTTTCCAATGCTTGCCGGGTGCTATAACTCGGTGATTCAGGGGCGAAGTAAAAAAGGTCATCAAGTTTGTATCCGGGAAAGGCTCTTATCGCCCCGATAATGAATTTTTGATTGATGGGGCGCTTGCCTTGTCGCACCCGGTAGACCTGGCTTACTGATAACCCCATAGCTTGGGCTAACTCGGACAGGTTCTGGTGATGGTTGTGGTTCAGTTCAAAAATTCTGGTCTTTATTATCATAGTTCTTATGTTAAGGGTAGCACACAAGGGTAAAGATTGAGGTAAATTAAGGTAAACAACTGGTTAGAAATGGGTAAAAATAAAGTTAATATTTGCCTTTTGGCGAATTATTCTAATAATCAGGCGGCAAAGGGTTACCATGTCCTGACACTATGGCAACTGACAGCCCTGCCAGGGTGTCTGTGTTATACCAGAATCCCCTCTTGATAAATGTGTGCCTCGGTAGTATAGTTTAGCTTTAGATGGTGGCTGGGGTAAGGGTGACCGCTGAAAAGCCGGTTTTTCCCAGCAGGGATTAAAGCTGATGGTGGTGAGGATGAGCTTTGTGGAAAAGGGGGCGAAGGACTTTTTGGGTAGCCTGATTGAGCCCGGAGCCTCATTGTTATTGACCAGGGTAAGCAATTTTCTTGCCGAGCAAGGGGTAAAGTCTTATCTTGTTGGCGGCTTTGTCCGTGATGCCTTGCTGGGGCGAGATACGGCTGATATTGATGTTGCGGTGGCGGCAGACGCACTGGAGGTTGCTCCCAAGGTAGCTACGGCTCTTGGGGGTAGGTATGTCTTGCTGGATGAGGTGAATAGGGCGAGCCGAGTGGTTTTGGTTGATGAAGCCGCCCCCTCAACTGGAGGTCAATGGCAGATTGATTTTTCTACATTTCAGGGTAGCATTGAGCAGGACCTGGCACGGCGTGATTTCACTGTAGATGCTATGGCGGTTGACCTCGGCGGGATTGTTGGTCAACCTCATCCCCTTATCGACCCGTTTAATGGTTGGAATGACCTTCATCAAGGAGTGGTCAGAGCTGTTTCAGAGGCAGTTTTTAAGTCGGATGCCGTGCGCTTACTACGAGCGGTGCGTTTGGCGGCAGAGCTTGGTTTTAGTATTGATAATGAGACCGAGGCTCTAATTTGGCGCTATTGTCATCTTATAGCTGATGTGGCTGGTGAACGGGTGAGAGAAGAACTGCTTCGGTTACTGGCTACTTCTCGAGCCGGGGAATTTTTAACCTATCTTGATAAGCTGGGGCTGGTCACGGCTATGATTCCGGAGCTTAATCAGACAAAGGGGGTCAAGCAGCCCAAAGAGCACTTCTGGGATGTTTTTGAGCACTCTCTAAAGACAGTGAGTGCCGCTGATTTTCTGCTGGGGCGAGGGGGCTGGGAATATGCTGGGGAGGAGGTCTTGGCTGTTGTCCCGTGGTCAGTGGTTCTGAGTCAGCACTTTGACGCCGCGGTTAGCAGTGGTAGCACCAGAGGGTCACTACTCAAATTGGCAGCACTTCTTCATGATATTGCTAAACCTCAAACTAAAGCTTTTGATGGGGGGCGGATGCGCTTTCTGGGACATGCTCAAGAGGGGGCGGCGATAGCGGTTAATATTCTGGAAAGACTAAGGTTCAGTGGTAAAGAAGTAAAGCTGGTGGAGTCTATGGTAAGGCATCATCTCAGACCGACACAGATGAGTCAAAATGAACTTCCCACCCGTCGGGCTATTTACCGTTACTTTCGTGATACTGGAGAGGCTGATATTGATATACTTTTCCTGAGCCTGGCTGACCATCTGGCTACCAGGGGTCCACACCTGAATCTAGCTCAATGGCGAGGGCATGCTCAAATAGTGGAGTATGTGTTGGCTCAACGTTTTCAGGAAGAGAGCCTGGTTGCCCCACCCAAGCTGGTTGATGGGCACGATTTAATCAACATCTTTGGTATGAGTCCGGGCCCTGAACTGGGACAAGTTCTGGAGGCACTGCGTGAGGCACAAGCATCTGGGGAGATAGCTACCAGAGACGAGGCTCTAGCTTATGTTCGTGACCATCTATTAAGTGGAGTAAGGTAGTGTAAGTAGAGATGATTAGAAAGAATGTGCTGTTTTTTATAGTGGTATTAATAATCTTCGCTCTGGCTTCGTGTGTAGTGTTACCTATTGATGAAGGGGTGTTGGGTGGGAAAGGAATACACCTTGGACTTGACCTTGTTGGTGGCAGTCATCTGGTGTATCAGGCTCAATTCCCTGAGGGGACTGCTGTTGAAGAGAAGGCAAGGGCTATGGATAGGGCGCTGGATACTATCCGAACCCGTATTGATAAATATGGTGTCCTCGAGCCTGTCATTCAGGAGCAGGAGGGTGAGCGAATTTTAGTGCAGCTTCCAGCATTTACTGATATTGAGGAAGCCAAGAAGCTGGTGGAACAGACCGGTTACCTTGAGCTTAGGGAGGTGGAGCTGGATGATGATGGCAATCCGGTTTACCTTAGCCATTATCTGGAGACCCCCGACCCTGAGTTTTTTGATAAAGGTGAGGAGGGGACTCGTATATTTGTCGATGAAAATGGTAGTCCCGTAGCTTTTCTGGTTAAAGAAGGAGACAGTCTTACCTACACTGATGAGGCAGGTAATCCTATTGATGTCGAGGAACTGAAGCAGGGTTCAACCCAACTTTTGTCCTGGATACCAGCCAGGGGGGAAGATGGCACGCCACTCACCGGTAGCTTCTTAGAGGAGGCTACTCCTCTTCCTGATGAGACGGCGGGTGCCATTACAGCAATGAAAATTGGTATCGTGTGGGATGGGGAAGGGGGGGTTATTTTTGATGATATTGCCAAGCGACTGTACTCCAGACCATACGGGTCTCAGCAGCGAGCTATAGGTTTTTTCTTAGACAATGTCCTCATTTCCCAGCCACATATTGAAGAGTCCTCATATGGTGGTAGTGGGGAGATTAGTAGTCCCGCTGGCTTCACTGTTGAGGAGGCGAATCGTTTAGCTAACCTGTTTGAGTCTGGTGCCTTACCTATGCCGCTAAGGAGGCCGCCCCTTTATGAGGAAGTAGTCTCGGCTACACGTGGTGCTCTCTCGGTTGAGATGGGGATTAAGGCGGGGGTAATCGGCATAATTTTAGTTATGTTATTTATGATTATCTACTATCGCCTACCCGGGCTTTTAGCCAGCCTGGCTTTAATCTTTTACGGTGTTCTGGTGTTGGCGGTATTTAAGCTATGGCCAGGCGGAGGTGTTACCCTTACCTTGGCTGGTATTTGCGGCTTTGTCCTATCTATAGGTATGGCAGTAGATGCCAATGTCCTTATTTTTGAACGGGTGAAGGAGGAGTTAAGGGCAGGCAGAACACTGGGAGCCGCTATTGAGACCGGCTTTAATCGTGCCTGGACCGCTATCAGGGACAGCAATATAACCACCTTTATTGTCTGTGGTATCCTCTATTGGGTCGGCAGCAGGATTATCGCTGGTGCCCCGGTAATGGGCTTTGCCTTAACCCTGTTTATCGGCGTGGCAGTAAGTATGTTTACTGCTATTATGGTTACCCGGACATTATTGCGTCTATTCGTAGGTACTCCTCTGGCAGGGAAGACTTCTCTATTCAGCGTATATTCAAGGAAGAAATGATGTTTGATATTGTTGGTAAAAGGTTTCGATTTTTTCTTATCTCAGGGGTAGTAATTCTTATTGGCATTATTTCTCTGGCGACCTTTGGGCGTCTTAGATATAGCATTGAATTTAGTCCCGGCTCTATGATGACAGCGAGCTTCGAGCAGGAAGTAAGCCACAGTGAGCTAACACAGGAACTGGCCAGCTTGGGCTATACCAATGCTGTTGTTCAAGGCATATTAACCGAAGAGAGTAGTTTTCTTATCCGCACCCGTGTATTGACTGGGGAGGAGAAGGTAGACCTGCAGGAAGCCTTAGCCGCAAAATTCGGTGAGTTTGAGGAGGAAGGCTTCCGCGGGGTGGACCCAATGGTGGCAGGAGAGACGAGAACCATTGCTGCTATTGCCGTAGCTGCCGCTGTGGTTGGCATGCTCCTTTATATCACCTGGGCATTTCGCCGGATGCCGAAGCCTCTCCGCTATGGCGCTTGTGCCGTAGTCGCCCTGGGGCACGATGTGCTGGTGGTATTGGGCATTTTTTCTATCCTCGGTAGCATACTGGGCTGGGAAGTCAATTTGATGTTTATTATCGGCATATTGGCAGTTATTGGCTATAGTATTAATAATACTGTGGTTATTTTTGACAGGATACGGGAGAACTTGCATAAAGGTGAAGTCTCCAATTTTGAGGTTGTAATTAATAACAGCTTGGTTGAAACCCTGAGTCGCTCCCTGAATACCAGCCTAACCACGCTATTTGTAGTATTAGCTCTGCTATTCTTTATCGGAGCCTCAATTCAGAACTTTGCTGTGGTATTGCTGATTGGTATCATTGCTGGAACCTATAGCTCACTCTGTATTGCTCCTCAGTTGCTGATAGTTTGGGAGAAGAGGGAGTGTGGCAGGTTTGTTCAGTGGCTACCCTTTACTATAGTCAAAGGGAAGGCGGGGGTATGAGCGATGTTTTCCACCAGAAGTGGTGCGGCGAAGCTTTCTTTGGTAGTTGTGATGGGGCTGGTTGGGCTCAAGGTAGCGGTGGCAGTCGTAACCGGGAGCATCAGCGTTATTGCTCAGGCGGTGGACAGCTTCCTTGACTTATTTGCCATAGCTGTTACTTTCCTTGCTGTTGGTATTGCTGCCAGGCCTGCTGATGAGAAGCACCCTTTCGGACATGGCAAAGTGGAGGATATTGCGGCTGTAGTGCAGGCGATGCTGATTTTCGCTGCCGGTGGCTTAATAATCTATTCAGCAGTACTCAGAATAATAACGGAAACGACTATAGAACTGACTGAAGCCGGAATAGGGGTAATGCTGGTTTCTATAGTAGCCAGCCTCCTCCTTTCACGCCACCTGCTCAAGGTATCACAGGCTACGGATTCAATAGCCTTGGAGGCGAGTGCTCGCAACATTGCTGTTGATGTCTACTCCGCGGCTGCGGTGCTGGGTGGGCTATTAGTGATACGCTTCACCGGGCTCCAGATTTTTGACCCTATCATTGCTCTGTTAGTAGCTTTATTTATTCTGAAAGTAGCTTATGATGTATTAACAAGGTCATTTGGCAGGCTGATTGACGTAAAATTGTCTGAAGCTGAAGAGAATATCATCAGGTCGTCTATTATGGAGTGTGCTGGTGAGGTGGTTGGTTTTCATGAACTGCGGACTCGTAAAGCGGGAAGCCAGCGGTACATTGACCTGCACCTGGTAATGCCTAAGAATGCTAGTGTAGAAGAAGCACACCGGCTCTGCGACGAACTGGAACGGGATATAAAAGCGAGACTGTCTCATACCAGTGTGCTCATTCATGTTGAGCCATGTAGCGAGGAGTGTAGCCAGTGCCCTACTCCGCCTCGCCTGTGTAAGAAAAGACCTTAGGCTAGGTTATGGATTTCCTTTATTGACTTAATCAGAGGCGCAATATTGACTGCCTCAAACCGGCGCGGTGATTGACCCAGTGGGTCTTCAATATTGGTGTTACCCAGAAGCATATCAAAAGTAGCTTTTACCGAGCTGGCTAAGACAGCAGGATGGTAGCCGCCCTCCAGGCTGAAGACCAGACGACCACTACATAGTTCATCAGCTAACCCCTTAATAATTTTTACTATTTGGGCAAAACCGGTGGTGCTTACCTGCATCATGGCTATTTCCTCAGCCCAGTGAAGGTCGTAGCCGGCGGAGACCAGGATAAGCTGGGGTTTAAACCGTTTAGCTGCGGGGATAATTATCTGGTCAAAGACCGATAAGTATTCGGTGTCACCACCGCCAGCCGGCAGTGGTATATTAACCGTGGTCGCCCTTCCCTCACCAATGCCGGTTTCATCAATGCTGCCTGTCCCCGGGTAGAAGGGATACTGATGAGTTGATATGTAGAGCACATGGGGATTATCGTAAAAAGTTGCCTGCGTTCCATTACCGTGATGCACATCAAAATCAATGATGGCTATGCGTTCCAGTTTGTATTTAGTCAGAGCATATTTAGCGGCGATAGCCACATTATTAAACAGGCAGAAGCCCATGGCTCGCTCGGCGGTGGCATGGTGTCCCGGTGGCCTGACCAGGGCAAAGGCGCTGTCTGTCTCTCCATTCATAACTGCCTCGGTTGCCTTAATGACACCACCAGCGGCGTAGAGCGCCGCCTCGTAGGAATTGGCTGACATCACAGTATCAGCATTAAGCCAGCCGCCGCCTCCCTGAGCTACCTCCTGAATATGCGAGATATGCTGCTTCTGGTGAACCAGTGACAATTCTTCAATGGAGGCAGCAGTGGGTTTGATTGGTATTAGTTGCTGTTTAAGCCCGGTCTGCTCCAGGTGAGAAATGATTGCCTTTAGCCTTTTGGCATTCTCGATATGTTGACCGGTATCATGCTTGAGATAGATGGGGTCATCGACCAAGCCTACTTTCATAGTGTCTCTCTCTTTTTGCTGAATTAATCCAGTGGTGGTAATACCAGATAGCAAAGTCTCGAAACTATGCAAGTCGGCGATAAATATTGTGGTTCATTGGTTAAACCCAGTGTTATCTGCTGGGCAGAACTCATCAGGGTAGTATCTCTACCTCCTCAAGCACATCTGCTGGGATTTCTATATTTAGCTCCTCCGCCCTTATTTCATTGATCATCGGCGTCCCCGTTTCGGGGCACTCGATAGGGATATCTGCGGGATTTTCCCCATCCAATATCCTGATGGCGATTTCAGCCGCAGCCATGCCCTGCTCGTATCCCGATACGGTAACTCCACACAGAACTCCATCACTGACAGTGAAATCGGAAAAGGCGAAATCAGGAAGCTTACTATTCTCCAGTGTCCATCCCAGCACATCCTCTGGAGGCAGGCTTTCTTCTTCTCCCTCCTCTTTAATGGTGTGATACAAATATATTCCGATAGCATCAACCCTGGTCTGAAGTCCATTTACCTCTGCTTTCCAGGCGTCAAAGTCATTCGTGGTGTAGAATTCACTGATTTCAATCGGCGGTATAATATTGCTCACGCTGGTTATGAATGCCTGTGAGGTAGGACTGTCGTCACTTATTATCGCCAGCTCTTCAATATCTGGTACGAGCTGCTGGAGAAGATTGATTGTTGCCTCAACATGGTGTCTTTCAATCACACCGGTTATATTTTGGGCAGGAAACCCGTAGTCCTCCGGTTCACCGTTCATACCACAGAAAACAAACGGGAGGCTCTCACCGATATATTCCTTGGCTACCAGTTCACAGGCATTATCATCAAAAACAATTACCAGGTCGGGTTGGAAGTCATCAATTTTACTCACCGCTTCTTCTGCCACCTCCTCCTTCCACTCGGCACTGGTGTTCCTCTTGGTATCCAGATAGAATTTTTCGGTTTCCACACCTCTTTCTTCCAAAATGTCCTCTACACCTCTTGTTTCGTCTACTACCCAGGAGTAATCGGCGTGGTAGCTGAAGATTAGGAGTACCTTTTCACTAGGTTTGATACATCCCAAAACAGCGACTAACAAAAGCACACTGATTACGAAACATAGCTTCTTCATAATACTTCCTCAGGCTAGTCTAATAACCAACCCGTAATACTATATCTATAGCACTTTGGTGTCAATACCCCTCTTGGAGCCCGGCAGTAGCCTCTCAACATGCGAGCCGTCAGTTTGATATGTGAAATCCGGTATAAATAGCATAAGCCTATAACACCAACTGAAGACCTGATACCAGAAACCAGCCGCCGAAACCGATGAGTAGCAGGCTACAGGCAGTAAACAGCCCTTCTTGAAATTTTCTTCCCCAGAGTGACTGAGTTTTGTAGACCAGCATTGAAACAAATAAAAGCCAGGCAGCGTCACACAGCAAATGAACAGGAACCAGCAAAGCAAACCCAACAATGCCAAATTCCAGCGAATTCATGATAAGCATACTGCCTATGATTACCCACCACAGATAACAGGCTGGGTTGAGAGCAGTAGTCATTATTCCAGCCATTACTGAATTATATGGTAGATCCTGCCCCTTTTCTACTACCCTAGTTTTAGCTTTGAACATGGCTATACCCAGCCAGAATAACATAGCGGCACCACCTAAATACAGGATGGTTTGAACCAGCTCTTCCTGAAAGAATTGGGCAAAGCCAAAGTATATAAGTAGCATCAGGGGAATTTCTATAATAGCGTGGCCTATGGTTACCCCAATACCAGCAAATCGTGACTTGTAGCTTTTGGCGACAGTGATAGCGAGCATTGGCCCGGGTAGCATTACCCCGGATAATGAAATTATGAATACGCTAAGTAAGAATGAAAGCACCAGAAGCACCTTGCATCATCATATCACACCGTATCTCTGGGTTGATATGGGAGGTTCAGGTTTATATGGCATTACTTGAGTTCGTCACTTCAATGAATTATACTGTTATTTGATAGGTAAGTATAGGCACTGGTTAGAGGCAGTAATATGTTGACGGTGGAAAATCTTCAGTTGAGGTTAAACGGTAATCTGGTAATTGATGACTTAAGCCTGCAGGTCAATAATGGCGAAATACTTGGGGTATTGGGTGAGAATGGAACCGGTAAGACCACTATTGCCTACCTTATAATGGGGGTAAATGGCTATAAGCCTACCGGGGGGAGGGTGATTTTTGAAGGTGAGGATATTGCTGACCTTTCTGTATCTCAGCGAGCCAAGAAGGGGATAAGCCTAGCCTGGCAGGAACCGGCTAGGATTGAAGGGTTGAGGGTGAGAGACTACCTCAAGCTAAGTGGCAATAATTTTGGGGTTGAACAGATTAAGCAATGTTTGCTGATGGTAGGGATGGAGCCGTCACAATATTTAGATAGAGATGTTGATAATACCTTGAGCGGAGGTGAAAGGAAGAGGATAGAGCTGGCTTCTATCTTAGCGATGAGACCCAAATTAGCCATACTAGATGAGCCTGACTCCGGTATAGATATTGTCTCATTACCTTTAATACTCAATGGCATAGTAGAATTGAACAAGCAAGGCTCATCGGTTTTGCTAATTACCCATAATGAGAAGGTAATGGAGATAGTTCACCGGGTGTCTCTGCTGTGCGCAGGTAAGGTAATAAGAACTGGGGCACCGGCAGAAACAAGCCAATGGTTCAAGAATAACTGCCGGACTTGTCATCATATCAATGTGCCAGCATACGAGGATGAAAAGTTGTGATTAATTACCTGGTTGAAAAAGAGTATGAGGGGCTGGTTGATGCCTACGAAAAGGTTGGCGGCGACAGAAGTGCTTTACTGAATAATGATATAGCCAGCCTAATTGTTCATGAGAACAAGATTTTAAGTGCTACTGAAATAGAAGGTGTTAAACTGACAGGGGAAAGCCAAGAGCACGGCATTATGGCCGGGTTGCTAATTGAGGAAGGCTGTAAGGTAAGCCGTCCTGTTCACCTGTGTTTTGGTATTTTACCCCAGGAAGGCTTACAGGAAATAGGGTTACGGGTAGATGTCAGGAAGGGGGCTGAGGTCAAAGTAATTGCTCACTGCATCTTCCCCAATGCGGTTCATATAACCCACAAGATGGATGCGGTGATAAATATTGAGGACAACGCCAGTTTCAGCTATAAGGAAACTCACTACCACGGCGAATCTGGTGGTATTGAGGTAATTCCTAAAGCCAGGGTTACTCTGGGCGAGAAGGCTTTATATGAAAATACCTTTAGCCTGGTTGAGGACTGTGTCGGCAAACTGGACTTTGATTTTGAAATTTTTTCCGCAGCCAGGAGCGTAGCTGAGATGATACTCAAGGTCTGTGGTAAGAAGGATGATGTTATCAAGGTAGCTGAAAGAGTAAACTTAAACGGTGATGGTGCCCGAAGCCTGATAAAGACCAGGGTGGTGCTGAGAGATAGAGCCAGGGCAGAGGTTATCGGCGAAACCTATGGTAATGCTCCTTATGCCAGGGGACATGTTGACTGCATTGAGCTAGTTAATGGGGAAGAAGCAATAGCCAGGGCAATACCGATTGTCTCGGTAACTAATGACAAGGCAAAGGTAACCCATGAGGCAGCTATAGGCAGTATAGATAGGAGACAGGTAGAAACATTAATGGCGAGGGGGCTGGATGAAAATGAGGCGGTGGATGTTATTGTTAGGGGTATCCTGAGGTAGTTAAATCTATACTTGCTTATGTGGGTTGTTTATCAAGAGAAGTTTGAAGGGGCGTAGCCCCTTCAAACTATCCCAAATAAAAGAGGCAAGCCCCTACTCTAAAGTGTAGTATTAAAGGGGCTCTAAAGTGTAGTATTAAAGGGAGTTAGAGGGGCGAAGCCCCTCTAAGGAAATTATCTTCCCCTAGAATAGGAAGAGGTATTCCTTGCATGAAGGGGATAAAGGGGATAGGGTTACTAAAGAAAAGCTAAAGCGGGTGGGGTTGATAAGTAATCTCTTTATAGGTCAGGAGAGGTGTCATTAGATTTAACCAAGGTGGCTTCGCAGGTTGGGAGTATGGTAGCCACGCTGAAGGCTGGCACTGATGAAAGGCAAAAGCGTCTAAATTATGCCTTGGACGTCCTCCGTGATAAGTCTATCGACCTTGACCATCTAAAAAAGAAGATAGAAGGTAGCAGGACTACCTGGCTGGTAGCTGATTTAGTAGATGGCCTTGACCAGCACTATAAAGCGCCACCTTACCCTGAGGAATTTACTGTTCTCGCTACTGATGGCTCTAATATTGATGTTGACCGGCATAAGTCAACAAGGTGCTATCTGATAAACATCGGCACTGCCATTCTTCACTATGGTGCTTACCCCAGCGCTGCTCTTGATAGTTTCCCCAGCCTCTATTCTGGGGATGAAGACCTGGTTATTATGCCGGTTGGGGTTGGGGGTCGTGAGCAACCAATAGAGGGTGCACTTCTGGGTATCAAGCGTAGTGTGGACGAATGTCACCGCCTGGCTGAGCTGGCGGCAGAGCTGCCACCGGGTAGCTCAAGTCTGGCACTCCTTGATGGCTCCCTTATTCTGTGGGGGCTGGAGGCTTATCCCGAATTTGTCACCGAGGCACTGCTGACTCAAGGCTTCCTGAGCTATCTTGATGACATAAGAAAGCTTAATAACGGTAAGCGGCTGGCTCTCGCCTCTTATATCAGCTTTCCCCGCAGCACCGATGTAGTTAATGTGCTGCGTCTTACCCTATGCCCTTATGACCCGGCTGACTGCGACCGCTATTGCTCCACTAATGAGAAAAGAGACTGCGATGTGGTGGCTGGTGTTCAAGACCGGGAGCTATTCGCAAATCTATTAAACCAAGGGGAAAGGTCAGCCATATTTATCAGCCAGTCGTCTGTAGTCCGCAAGCACTATGGAGAACACAGGGTCTATTTTTTCTATCTCAAGCTGGATGAGGAAATAGCCAGGGTTGAAATTCCGCAGTGGGTGGCAACGGATGAAAGTCGGCTTAATCTGGTTCATACCCTGGTTTTGGACCAGTGCCAGCGGGGAAACGGGTATCCGGTGGCGTTAAGTGAAGCCCATGAACAGGCGGTGGTAACCGGAGCTGGTAGGGAAAACTTCTGGCAACTGGTGGAGTTATCCCTGATAGATGAGCACCTGCCCAGCCTCAGCTCAGCCAAGAGCCAGAGCAAGAGGACGAGGTGGGTGTAGGAAAAATTTATAGATTGGGTTAAGGGAGGTGGCAAAAATGTTTGAGGTTGTTTATTATTCTCTCTCTGGGAACACGAAAAAGGTCGCTGAAGCCATCGCCGCCGAGCTGGAGGTGAAGGCAGAGGATGTTAAGACGAAAGAATGGTTGACCAAAGGCTCTTTTGTTTTCCTCGGCTCTGGTTGCTACGCGAGTAAACCGGGGAAAGAATTGCAGAAGTTTATTGCCAAAAATGATTTTAAGGGGAGGCAGGTGGCGCTATTTGGGACTTCAGCAGGAGGCAAAGGTGATGAGGTGAGGGTAATGGAAGAACTGCTCAAGTGGGAGGGGTCGCTGATAAAAGGTAGTTTTTACTGTAAAGGAAGGTTTGTTTTGGCTAACAGGGGACACCCCAATGATGAAGAGCTGGCAAAAGCCAGAGAGTTCGCCAAGGAAATGAAAATGTCTTAAAATAAGAATACCTCACCCCCTTTATCCCCCTCTCCATAATAGGAAGATGTATTCTTTGCATGAGGGGGGAGAGTTTTTGAAGGGGCTTCGCCCCTTCAGGCTTGCCTTAGTAAATGACGTTGGAGGAAGAAAAGTCAGAGGGAGGTGTGAGATGGTATTCATTTGGGGGCAGAAGGGTTATCATGACCTATTAGGTTATATCATTTGGGAATGCCCTGAATGTAAAACGACTGGGGTATTTGCAGTTGAACAAGTACGGAAGAAATTCACCGTTTACTTTGTGCCAACGTTCAGCTACTCACAGAAGCAATTTCTTACCTGTACAGCTTGCCAGGCTGTCTTTGAAGTACCTAAGGAACTAAAGTCAGAGGTAGCTAAAAATCTTATGAGTCAAGAAGAACTAACTTCCTTAATTCGGCAAATAAATGAGGAGGCTTCCGAGTCAGAGAAGCAAATAGAAGCATTGCCTAGGGAATCGTCATTGGTTGATGAGCAGCGGGTCACGAAGACTCCGATGCGCTACTGCCCGACTTGCGGTAGCAAAGTAACTAATAAGGCAGCTTATTGCCCCCAGTGTGGGACAAAACTAGAGAAATAGTATTCCAAGAGGGAGGGAGAGTTTTTGAAGGGGCGAAGTCCCTTTAGGCTTGCCTTAGTAAATGAAATTTGATGAAGCGAGCAAAGGGGAAGAGGAGATGAGAGGGAAAGGAGGAGTAATAACAAATGAACACAGAAGTTAGCCAAGTAATCACTTGCCCTAGTTGTGGGGCAGAGATTCAATTAACGGAAGCACTTCTTTACCCCTTCCAACAAAGCTGGAAGAGACAGTGGGAAGCTGAGTCGAAGCAGAAATTGGATGCGGAGAAGGAGAAAGCGCTAGAGGAAGCAAATAAGGTTATTGGGGAGCTCCGGGGTGAGCTTGAGCAGAAAAGCCAGAAGTTGGGAGAAGCACAAAATTATGAGCGTGAGCTAAGAAACAAACTCAAGAAGCTTGAAGATAGGGAAAAGGAACTCGACCTCGAGGTAGAGCGGAAGCTCGATGGGGCGAAGATAAAAATCAAGGATGAATACGGCCTCAAGATTTTAGAAAAAGATAAGCAACTTGACGGTATGCGACGAGAGATTGAAGAGCTGAAAAGGAAGTCTGAGCAAACATCCCCTCAAATAAAGGGCGATGCTTTGCAGTATGAGCTTGAGCGCATACTTGAGTCAAAGTTTCCCGATGATGAGGTAGAGGTGGTACGAAGGGGAACAAAGGGTGCTGATGTTATACAGAGGGTTAGAGATAGTGGTAACCGAGCATGTGGCATTATTCTTTGGGAGTCTAAAAATACAAGGAAGTGGAATAACAAATGGGTCGAGAAATTGAAGGGTGACCAGCGAGATCAGAAAGCTGATATTGCTGTTTTAGCTGCAATAACAATCCCGGATGGTATTCAGCACTTTAGTATAATTCAGGGTGTGTGGGTTACTTACTTATCAGCAGCATCTTATCTTGCTGATGTTCTTCGGTTTAGTCTTATTGAAATTGCGGCTAATAGGCTTGCTTTACTAGATAGCGACCAAAAGATACAGACTCTCTATGCTTACTTCACAAGCCCGCATTTCAAACAAAGAATAGAGCCTGTTTTGGAAGCACTTTCCTCAATGCAAGAAGAGCTAAACCGAGAGAGACGGGCTATGGAGAATATTTGGGCACAACGTGGGAAGGAGATAGAGAAAGCAATTAAAGCAACCGCTGGTTTCTATGGGGATATAAGAGGCATAATAGGTGGGGAATTCTTACCAGAGATTGAAAGATTACAGCTAGTTTCGCCAGCAGAAGATTAAAAGGGATTTATTTAAGGAGGAAAGAGATGGGCAGTAAGGGCAGAAAGAATGTGAAGAAGCCCAAGCAGCAAAAGGATAAAAAGGGTAAGAAGTAGGAAAGATACCGGCAAGTTCTAGATACTAAATCCTAAATCCTAATATCTAAACTCTAAACAAATTCAAAGCACTAATAACCAAAATGTTTAGAATTTTGAAATTGGAGTGTGTTTAGGGTTTGGAGCGAAGCGACTTGTGGGGGTGAAACTATGGCGGAGATACTTTTAGCGATTCATATAGAAGCATTGCCTGAGGGTGGATTTCTAGCTACCAGCGAGGAGTTACCCGGTCTGGTAGCTCAAGGGAGGACGGCTGCTGAGGCATTAGAGATTGCGCAGGATGTAGCCCGCAAACTCATCCAGTCTTATTATGAGCATGGTGATGAGCTACCGCCTGTGTTGCAGACTGCTGCTCCGGCAAGTGGTGATGTCCGCATCCCGGTGAGTCTATCTTGATGGGAAGGCTTGCTGACTTCAGTGCTGATGAGGTCATTCGGAAGTTGAGGCGAGCTGGTTTTGTCTTTGACCGCCAGGCGAAGGGGAGTCATGAAATATGGTGGAACCCCCAAACTCGTGCCCGCACTACTGTGCCTCACCATCCTGGCGAGCTTCCTGAGGGGACACTGCGTGCTATCCTGCATCAAGCTAGGCTCAGCATAGATGAATTTTTAAGGCTTTGAGGGGGGTTCTATAGAAGAAGTAAGACGAGTTCACTCCAAGCAGGGAGGTTGTATCTGTGGAAAGAGTGGGTGAGGTTATTGAAGCCAGCACTACCGATTTTGTTGCCCAGTGCTACGAGCTTTACCAGTCACCACCCCTGGGCAGTCTGGTGAAGACCAGGGATTTGCCGGTAGAGTTATACGGCATTGTCTATGATGCCACTACTACCAGTCTTGAGCCGGGGCGGCGTCCCATTGCCAGGGGCAAGGATGAGGCTAGTGAGGAAGAAATCTACCGCTCAAGCCCTCAGCTTTTGAAGCTACTTAGAAGTGAATTCAGTGCCCTGGTCGTCGGGCACAGGCAGGATGATAAATTATATCATTACCTGCCACCCAAGCCAGCCCGAATCCACGGCTTTGTTTACCGGTGTCCCCCTGAGGAGGTGAAGGAGTTCAGCCAGTCCTTTGACTTCCTCAATATATTGATTAATGCTCATCTAACGGTTTCTCTGGATGAGCTTATCGCTGCCTCATTGCGTCAGATGTGTCAGGCATATGAAGACCGACATTCTTTTCTGGTGGCAGCCGGTAAGGAGCTAGCCATATTACTTAGCGGCGACTTTAATCAGCTTAAAGCTATTCTGGGGAGGATTAAGGGATGACTCAGGAAAATACCCAGAAGCTGGGCGTTGTTGTCTCTGGTTCATTAAATAAGGGGGTGGAGGTCAAGCTGGATAGCTCGGCTTCAGTTGAGGATATGGCGGTAGGGCGCTATGTAACTATTGACGGGCAGAAGCGGCGTTTCTTTGGCATGATAACCGATATCACTTTGGGGGTGATAGACCAGAAGCTTACCCTGACCCCGCCTGATGTCTCTGACCCGTTTATGGCTGAGGTATTAGCCGGAACCAGCACCTATGGAACCCTCCACGTCTTGCCGATGCTCACCATTAGTGGTGATGTTGCCAGCTTACTTGAGGGACCCCAGCCGGTTAAGACAGTTCCCAGCCATTTCTCGATGGTAAATCTGGCATCGCAACGGGATGTAGAGCTTGTTTTTGGTAGCGAGGACGAAAGGAAGTTCTATATTGGGACGCCACTGGATATGGAGACCAAGGTCTGCCTTGACCTGGCTGAGCTGGTCAAGCGCTCAAACGGTATCTTTGGCAAGAGTGGCACGGGAAAAACCTTCCTCACCAGGTTGCTTCTCATCGGAATGCTCCAGAAAGGAACGGCAGTGAACCTGGTCTTTGATATGCATAGTGAGTATGGCTGGGAAGGCAGGAATGAGCGGGGGCAGAAGGTTAAGGCGTTAAAACAGCTTTTCCCGTCAAAGGTAGCGGTGTTTACCCTTGATGAAGAAAGTTCAAGGCGCCGGCGGGTGAGCACCGATTTTGTGGTCAGGGTCGGCTATGATGAGATAGAACCAGAGGACATGGTATTACTGCGCCAGACATTGAATCTTACCGAGCCTGCCATTGAAGCGATTTACCAGCTATCCCGAAGATTTGGTAAGAATTGGTTACAGAGCACCATGGAGATGAAAGACTCTGAAGAGAGCGGGGATTTGCTCAAAGAACTGAGCATCCACGAGAGCACCTTCCAGAACCTGCAGCGCGGGCTGGCAACTATCAGACGGCTTCCCTTCCTTATGTCCCATTCCCCTGATAATCCGGTACAGCGCATTCTGGAATATCTTGACCGGGGGATAAACGTAGTTCTGGAGTTTGGTAGATATACCGATATTACCGCTTATATCCTGGTGGCTAACCTGCTTACCCGTCGCATCCATGCTCAGTATCGGGATAGAACGGAGAAAGCACAGGGTGAGGATACAGATCCACCTCACCCTCTGGTGATAACTATTGAGGAGGCACATAAATTCCTTAACCCGGAGGTAGCCAGCCAGACTATCTTTGGCATTATTGCCCGTGAGATGCGGAAGTATAATGTTACCCTGCTGGTAATTGACCAGCGACCCAGTGGCATTGATGACGAGGTTATGTCCCAAATTGGGACCAAGATAACCTGCCTGTTGGACAATGACCGGGACATTGATAGCGTGCTGGCAGGGGTAATGAATAAGAGTGAATTCAAATCAGTATTATCCAAACTGGAATCCAAGCAGCAGGCACTCATCTTTGGTCATGCGGTGCCGATGCCGGTGGTAGTCAGGACCAGGGAATACGGTTCCGCTGAGTCTTATAAGGACTTTATCCCCGGTGAGGAGGCGGAGAAGGATATTGGGGAGTTGTGGGGGTAAAAGGGTTGACAACCAAATATTTGTCTGCTATAATAGTTGCAAATCATAAGCATTAGCAACAATTAAGTTGAACACCGAAACCAAATCACTAGATAATAGCCATAGAGTATTAAGTGTCCCCGGGCTGAGGATTACCAATCAGCGGGCGTTAATTCTGGAAATTATTCACCACGGGCAGGGGCACCTGGATGCTGATGAGGTCTATCGCCGAGCCCGAGATAAGCAACCTCGCCTTAGTCTGTCCACGGTCTATCGCACCCTCCGGCGGTTCAAGGAACTGGGTTTGATAGAGGAAGTCCACTTTGATGAAGCCCACCACCACTATGAGCTGAAGCCGCTGGTGGAGCATCACCACCTGGTATGTCTCGGCTGTGGTCAGGTTATTGAATTTCATTACCCACTATCTCGTTACGTGAAAAGAAATGTCCCCGAAGCCAAAGACTTTGAGGTTGTTGAAACTGAGATTCGTATGACTGGTTATTGCCCCCGGTGTCGTCAAGATAGGAAATAATTTTTTTGCTGTGCTTGTTGCAAATAAGAAGCATTTGTATTTGAAACGGAAGGAAGTGAAAGTCATGGTAGTTAAAGCTTTAACTGATTTGAAGCCGGGGCAGAGAGGCACGATAAGTAAGGTAGGAGGCAGCGGGCAAATCCACAGGCGCATTCTGGATATGGGGGTGGTTCCTCGGACAGAGGTGGGGGTGGAAAGGGTAGCCCCTTTGGGAGACCCTATTGAGGTCAGGATTAAGGGCTACCACCTGTCGCTGCGTAAGGAGGAGGCAGCTAATATTTATGTTGAGGTGACCTAGATGGTGAATCAATGTATGCCATTGGCTATGGTCAGCCCCGGTGAAGTGGTAACAGTGGTTGGGGTTAGAGCTGGGTGGGGACTGACCAGACGGCTGGCTGATATGGGCTTGGTTCCGGGGACAACCCTGAGGGTTACCAATAGTCAGATGCCAGGCCCCATTATCATAGAGCTTAGAGGTTCAAAGTTAGTTCTAGGGCATGGTATCGCCCAGAAAATTATGGTGGAGGTATAAGTGGCTAAAGAATTTACTATTGCCTTGGCCGGAAACCCCAATTCGGGAAAGACGACAGTGTTTAATAACCTTACTGGAGCCCGCCAGCATGTAGGCAACTGGCCGGGGGTAACAGTGGAGAGAAAGGAGGGGAGCTACCTCTACCAGGGTTATAATGTCAAGGTAGTTGACCTTCCCGGTGTTTATAGCCTGACTGCCTATTCCTTGGATGAGGTTGTCGCCAGAAACTTTATTGTGGAGGAAAAACCGGATGTAGTGGTAGATATTTTAGATAGTTCAAATTTGGAGCGGAACCTATACCTTACCGTCCAGCTGATTGAATTGGAAGCCAATTTAGTGATTGCCTTGAACATGATTGACCTAGCTAAATCCCGTGGCTACCAGATTGATGTCAACCGGCTCCCCGAACTTTTAGGTGCCCCAGTGGTGCCTATGGTAGCCAGTCGCAAGGAAGGTAATGGAGAGCTTCTTAAGGAAATAGTGAATGTGTTTGAGGGGAAGGCTGCCAGGAAAAAGATTAAGCTCTACTATGGAAGTGAGCTGGAAGAGCATATCACCGGGCTGGAGGCTCTCATTTCCGGTGACGAAGAGCTTTCATCCCAGTTTCCCCCGAGGTGGCTGGCGATAAAGCTTCTTGAACAGGATAAAGAAGTGCTGCAAAAGCTCGGGGGCAGTCTATGAGCAGGGAAGAGATTCTACGAGCTAAGGACAGGGGTATTACCCATCTGAGGAGGATTTTTGGTGATGATGCTGAAACCGTGATTGCCACCGAGAGATATGGTTTCATCAGCGGCTTGCTCAAGGAGACCCTGAAGAAGCCCGCTGTTGAGAGGCTTACTGTTTCAGATAAGATTGATAAGGTAGTCATCAACCGGTGGCTGGGTATCCCTATATTTCTGGCGTTGATGTATGGTGTGTTTCAATTCACCTTCGTCCTCTCGGCACCACTTATGGACTGGATAGATGCTGGCTTTGGTTGGTTAGCTGAGCAAGCTTCGGGCATTGGTGGCTGGTTTGGCTCGTTCTTGGCTGATGGCGTTATCGGTGGCGTAGGTTCAGTGCTCACCTTTGTCCCGCCGATATTCCTTCTTTTTATTGCCTTGGCAATTCTGGAGGACTCTGGCTATCTGGCTAGAGCTGCCTTCGTTATGGACCGAGTGATGCACAAAATAGGGCTTCACGGCAGGTCGTTCATCCCCATGCTACTTGGCTTCGGCTGTAATATCCCGGCTATCATGGCTACCAGAACCATAGAGAATCCGAAGGACAGGCTGACTACCATTTTGATAAACCCCCTGATGTCCTGTGGCGCTCGCCTACCTATTTATATCCTCCTCGCTGCTGCTTTCTTTAGCGCTTATCAGGGATTAGTTGTCTTCTCTATGTATGCTATAGGGATAATCCTGGCTATTATTATGGCTTTGATATTTCGCCGGTGGCTGCTTCCTGGGCCGAGCGGTCACTTTATTATGGAGCTCCCCCCCTACCGCCTGCCCACCATTATCGGGGTGTTGGTGCATATGTGGGAGAGGGGTAGGCTATTCCTGTTCAGGGCAGGAACTATTATCTTTGGGGTAGTGGTGCTCATCTGGTTTTTGAGCAGTATGCCCTGGGGAGTGGAGTATGGTAGCGCTCAAAGCTGGCTGGGACATATCGGCAGCTTCTTTGCTCCGGTATTTAGTCCTTGTGGCTTTGGTCAATGGCAGGCATCGGTCGGCTTAATTTTTGGTTTCTTAGCTAAGGAGGTGGTAGTCGGCACCTTTGGCACGCTCTTTGGCGTTGGCGAGGAGGCATTGGGGGCGACCATAGTGACTCAGCTTGGCTGGACACCACTAGTTGCCTATGCCTTTATGGCTTTCTGTTTACTCTATGTGCCCTGCGTAGCCACTGTTGCCGTAATCAGGAGAGAAACCAATTCTTGGAAGTGGACCGGCTTCGCTGTAGGTTATACCATAGCTTTGGCCTGGATTGTAGCCACTCTTATTTACCAGCTGGGGAGCCTACTGGGTCTGGGCTAAACCTGGCTACTATTGGTAGCGCTAATTACTAAGAGCGGAGAATGTTTTAGCCTGTTCTTTGGTTGTCATCTCCTGGACCTTGATTTGGGGTAGCAGTCTTTCCACATCAGCCTGATGGCATAGTTCGGTGCCCGGGGTTAACACGGCAGCGGTACCCATAGCTACCGCCAATCGGCAGGCTTCTATCAGTGGTTCTCTTTTAGCTAGCTTTAGAGCAAGCCCAGCTGTAGTGCAATCGCCGGCTCCCACAGAACTTTGCACCTTTACCTCGGGTGGGGTTACCTTAAAAATATTTGTCTTGGTAGTAGCAATAATGCCTTTTTCCCCCCTGGAGATAACTGCTATTTCAATACCCATCTCAACCAGGCTAAGGGTTGCCTTGATAATTGCTTTCTCGGTAGGGAGCTCTGTCTCCAGCAGCTCTTCCGCCTCGTGGACATTGGGTTTGATGAGGTAGGGCTTAGCTTTTATTCCTTCCTTTAACCACTGACCATCAGAATCCAGGATACTTCTTATCTCGTCGTTCTTAGCTCCCATGACTATGTTGTAATAGATATTAACTGGCACCCCGGGTGGGATACTACCGCCAACCACTATTAAATCTGGGGGGGGATAGATTTCGCTGATTTTCCTGTGGAACCTTTCCATCTCTTTTCTTGAGATATGTGGACCGGGGGCATCAATCCTTGTCTGCTGGGAGGTCAGGGTATCAGTGATAATAACATTGGTGCGCGTTTCCTGCTCAATGGGGGTGAAGCTGAATAGCACCCCTTCTTCATCGAGCAATATTTCTAGTTGTCTGCCATCGGCGCCACCGACGAATCCATAAGCTGTGCTTCTGCCACCCATCTCGTGGATAGCTCGCGATACACCTATGCCTTTGCCCCCGGGGTAGTGACGCAAACTGGTCCATCGGTTAGTCTCATCTACCTTCAGTTCATGGACAATAATACTCTCATCCAGGCTAGGATTGAGAGTTATAGTGGCAATCATGGCACCCCTCTTATTTTACCAATACTTAGTTTTCTCATATTACTTAATATTATGGAGTAAAAGGCGAGATTAATCAAGGTTTGTCTTAGCCCTCAGCTATGGTTTATAATCGGCAGGTATTGGCTTTAGGGAGGCAGGGCAGTGTCTTGGTTCTACTATGTGGGCAGGCTGTTAATGAGGCTGGTGCTGTTACTCCTGACGCGCTGGCGGGTCAGGGGCGGAGACAATATCCCTAGCCAGGGAGCGCTGCTAGTGGTTGCTAATCACCTTAACCTGGCTGACCCGCCTCTACTTGGTGTTAGCCTTGGTCGAAAAGTGGTATTTATGGCTAAAGAGGAACTATTTCGTTCCCGATTCTCAGGCTACTTTGTCCGCAGCTTTGGCGCCTTTCCGGTGCACAGGGGGCAGATGGATAGGGAGGCACTGCGCCAGGCAGACCAGCTTTTGGCGCAGGGTATGTCCTTAGTCATGTTCCCCGAGGCAACGAGGAGCAAGAATGCTCAATTACAGTCTGCTTTCCCTGGCTCGGCGCTAATTGCCTTGCGTAGTGGTGTCCCTATTCTTCCGGTAGGCATTACTGGCACCGAAAAGGTTAAGGGTGTCGCCTGGATACTGCGTCGCCCGGTGATAACGGTTAATATTGGTCACCCTTTCTACCTACCGTCGGTTAATAGTAGATTGACTAAGGTGGAGATGGCTAAGCTTACCGATTTTATAATGGTGCGAATTGCTGAACTCCTCCCCCCGGAATATCGGGGAAATTATGCACGGGAAATTAGGCGGGATGAGAATTGAAAAGGCGGCTGGAATAGGGTTTTGCTTTGGGGTCAGTCGAGCCATTAGTATCCTGGAAAGGGTTACTCGTGAGCGTGGTGGGGTGGAAACACTGGGGGCAGTGGTGCATAACCAGCAGGTGCTACAAAGACTGGCTGAGATTGGGGTCAGGATAGCCGGTAGTGTGGATGATATACAGGGTAACACTGTAGCCATTGGCTCTCATGGAGTAAGCCCGGAAGTAGAGGAGGAGATTCGGGCTCGGCATATTGACATAATTAATACTACCTGCCCCTTTGTTCATCGAGCTCAGATTACGGCTCGGAGATTGGCTGGGTCTGGTTTTTTTGTTATTATATATGGTGATGTTGACCACCCTGAGGTCAAGGGCATTCTTGGCTGGGCTGAGGGTAGGGGGACAGTTACTCTGGATGAGAGGTTTATCACCAGCTTGGACAATGTACCTCGCCGTCTGGGTGTTTTATCCCAGACAACCCAGATACCAGCTCATTTTACCCAGTTTGTAAAGAGGCTTATCGATTCTACCTTGACTAAGGACTCTGAGCTGCGCATTATTGATACTATCTGTCATGATATTAGAAAACGGCAGGCGGCTGCCCTGGAACTGGCGAATAAAGTGGACTTGATGCTGGTTATCGGTGGTCATAATAGTGCCAATACCAATTGTCTTGCCCGGTTATGTTCTACGGCAACTAAAACATATCTGGTGGAAACGGCGGGGGAAATTCAACCATCCTGGCTTCAAGGTCGGTACCATATAGGTGTAACTTCCGGTGCTTCCACTGACATAGAGACTATACAGGAAGTATTGACCAAGCTAGAAGCTATGGCTCAAAGCCAGGGCTGACCAGTATGCTTATTCCCTTCGCTTGGTTGGCTTTAGCTGGATTATATTGCCAGGCAGGTTACGGTTCGGGAAATGCCAGCAGTGGGGTGGATTTTTTCGGTAACTATGTCACCAATATCGTTCAGGGTTTCGGCTTCTATGATAGCAATAACATCATATGGTCCAGTCACCGGGTCAACCGATTTCACCCCTTTTATTTGTCTGAGAGCAGCAGCCACTTCCTTAGTTCTGCCCACAGCGGTTTCAATTAGAACAAAAGCCTTTGCTACCATTGAATTTACCTCCTCCTATAAAAGTATAGTGTAATTTTTATTGAGCTTATTCTCTTTTATGATTCCTTTCTAACTACCTCTGTGGCTCGATAATTACCTTGATGGAGTCCTGGGCGTTGGCAACAAGCTGAAAGCCGATGCCCGCCTCCTCTAGGCTGAGCCGATGCGTTATCATCTCATCTACATGAATACGGCGAGCGCGGAGCAGTTCTAACGCTGTCATATAATCCGCAGGGCTACCAGCGTAGGAGGTAGTGAGGGTGATATCGTTACGCCAGAAAAGGTTGTTTATTGAGAGTGGGATGGTGACATCGGGAGCTGTCGGGGCAAAGAAGAGGACAGTGCCCCCACGCGCTACCGATTGCAGTGCCTGGGTAATGGCTGATGTGGCGCCGGTGCATACTATTACCACATCGGCGAGGCGACCCTGGTTGACCTGGCGTAGCCGGGTGGGCAAGTCGTCTTCAGCGTGGAAGGTAGCATCAGCACCGAAGTGTCGTGCTGCCTTTAGCCGATAGTCAGCGACATCTGTCGCCACCACGCAACCTGCTCCCAGGGTGCGGGCTAACTGCAGGTGGAGCAGTCCGGCAATGCCGCTGCCGATAATGAGCACGCTTTGACCTGGTGGCATATGTGCCCGCCTTTGTCCCCGCAGGATACAGGCTAGCGGTTCGATAAAGGTTGCCTGCTCATAAGAGACCTCGTCGGGTAGCAGAAACACCCCGCGGTCGACGTTGATGGCTGGTAACCGAATGTATTCGGCAAAGCCACCGGGGTCAAAATTCGTCTGGCGAAGGGTTTCGCAGACGGTGTGATGCCCGCTCAGGCAGTAATGACAGGTGTTGCAGGGAACATGATGGGCCGCTGAGACACGGTCACCCTCGTGGTAGCTATCTACCCCGTCACCGACAGCTGCAATCTGACCGCCAATCTCGTGCCCCAGCACCAGCGGTGCTTTATCCAGGCGGTACCATTCCATCACATCACTGCCGCAGATGCCGCTAGCCTCGACCCTCACCAGCAGTTCACCGTGACCAATCTGTGGCGTCGGCATCTCCTCCAGGCGCACATCCCGGTTGTTATACCACATGGCAACACGCATATAATTTTTTACTTCCCTATTAGTTCTTCTATCTCTTCTTTGCCTTCTTCTAGCTCCTTTTCCTGCTCTTTGTCCTCCATTAGTAACAGGGTTTGGAATTCTCCCATATGTGTCTTTTCTTCTTTGGCTATGTCCAGTAGAGTTTTCTTAATATTTTCGTTTCCAGTCATGGCTGCCATTTGCTCATAAAGATTTATAGCATCTAGCTCAGCTATTATCCCGACTCTTAGTATCTCGTTGTCCAAATCCCCCTTTTTTATTTTCTCAAGATTTGCCGGTATTGTTGATAGCATTTTCCCACCTCCTATTTATTATTTTGCTACCTGAAGTCCACAATTTCATGTAACAGCCATACCGGTGAGCTTGGAGTTCGTCTAACCCGGCTATTTTTCGCTTTTTATAGTCTCATATAGCTCTTGTGCCTCTTTGGGCGAAGCATTCTGGTGAATAATGACCCGTATCGCCTTAATCATTGCTACCGGGAAATCATTTTGCCAGATATTCCTTCCCAGGTTTACCCCGATGGCACCCTTTTGCATGCCGTCATAAACGAACTCGAACACCTCAAGCTCGGTGTCTACCCGAGGTCCGCCAGCCATAACCACGGGAACGGGACAGCCCCTCACCACCTTTTCAAAGTCCTGGCACCAGTAGGTTTTCACCACCCGCGCCCCCAGTTCGGCGGCAATACGAGAGGCTAAGGCAAGGAAGCGGGCATCTCGTTTTTCCAGTTCTCTACCCACCGCAGTAACTGCCATTACTGGGATGCCGTACTTCTCACCCTCATCAACGAGTTTTGATAGGTTCAGTAGCGATTCATGCTCGTAGTCAGTGCCGACGAAGATGGAAAGCCCCACTGCCGCCACATTAAGCCGGATAGCCTCTTCCATAGAGGTGGTGATGCCTTCGTTAGCCAGGTCTTTCCCCACCATGCTGGTGCCGCCGGATACCCTGAGAATGATGGGCTTGGTGTTGCTGGGGTCTACTGATGAGCGTAACACCCCTCTGGTGATGAAGATGGCGTCGGCGTAGGGGAGAAGAGGCTCAATGGTTTTACCAGGTTCCTCCAGTTTTCGGGTAGGTCCTTGAAAATATCCGTGGTCTACTGGTAGAAAGAGACAGTGACCATCAGCCTGGATTAGTTGTGCCATACGATTTTTCATTCCCCAATCCATGCTAATCATCCTCCTTATATATGGTTTGCTGTTCGCTGACAGTGGCTATCTCTATTATACCAGTTCCTCTTCCATTAAGGTAGAGCTAGAGACTTTTTATCAACCCTATCCTCTTTATCCCCTTCATGCAAGGAATACCTCTTCCTACTCTAGGGGAAGGGGGAGGATATTAAAAAGAGGGGCTACGCCCCTCTTAGACTGCCTGATTCCCAAGATTCTTGGTTATTCTATTGTTTCATCGTTTGCTTTTTAAGTCGCCAGTTTTTCTTATCTGCCTTTCTGGTGCTCTATGTACTAGCCTTGCAGCTTTATTATGCTTTTCAAATAACGCACCGCAGCCTGGCGATAGAACATAGACTTACGTAGTGTGGCTACGGGATGCTTCAGATGGTCTCTCAGGTTTAACCTGTCATAGGAACTCACGGCTTGTAAGGCTATCCGTTTCACATCCTCGGGGTCAAAGTCCTCAGTCTTTATAAGACCTTTACCCCAGGTGTTACGGGCTTCAGACAGTGACCGGGGCGTGAGTTTTGATGTCAGATATCCTTTGTCCTCACAGATTTGGTGCAGTCGGCTCCCATAGAGAGGCTCGGCGATAAAAAGGTTCATACCCACATCGTATTTTCTCTTGAGCCACAGGGCAAAGTCCACGGTCTTCTGCATGTTCTCCTTCTTCTCTCCGGGGAAGCCAATAATGTAGAAGCCGAAGACCTTTATGCCTGCCTCCTGACACATGGCAGCGGTCTTAACCACATTCTCCAAGCGCAGGTGCTTATCGATGATGTTGTCCAGTGTCTCCTGGTCTCCTGACTCGATGCCGATAAATAAGTCGGTGCAACCGCTCTCCTTCATCTTTTGAATTAAAGGCAGAGTGAGATTATCAGCCCTTACCCCAGATGAGGTAGTCCAGCTAATCCTTAACCCTCTCTCCCGCAGCCCGTCTAAGATACGGTCGAACCTCTCGGTGTCCAAGGTGAGGTTATCATCCTCAAAATGGATATGCTGGACTCCATAGCGGTGCACCACGTGGTCAATGTGACTGAGAACATAATCCACCGAGTGTGCTCTCCACCGCCGACCCATGTGGGTGTGGTTGGTGCAGAAGACGCAGTTGAAAGGACAGCCCCGGCTGGTAATCATGTGAATCTCACGACGAAATTTGGTGTTGATCCGGTAGCGTAAGTGCGGGTTGAGGTAGCGACTCATGTCTAGAAGATGGTAGGCAGGTAATGGCAACTCATCCAGATTCACTATATACTCACGGGGAGGATTGACCATAATTTTCCCGTCTTTTTGGTAGGCGATACCCTTTACCTGGCTGAGGTTACCCCCTTGTTCATAGGCGCGTACCAGGTCCACGACGGTAAGCTCTCCCTCGCCAATGACAGCCACGTCTAAATAGCTTGCTTCCTCTAGGAGGGGGGAGGTACTGTACTGAGGCGTTGGGACCGCCAATGATGGTAGGGAGACAAGAATCTATCTTCTTAACTATACGTGCTACCTCCAGGGCATTGTCAATTTCAGTGCTGAAGGGGTTAGTTATACCCACTAGGTCGGGCTTACTCTCCTTTATTTTGCTCTCGATTTCGTGCCAGGGCATACCATATACTAGATAGTCTTCTACATGTCGGGGGTGCTTGCAATCAAGCAGGGTGTCTAGTATCTCCACCTTATAGCCCGCTTGCTCTAGGACAGCCGCCAGGCAAAGAAGACCCAAGGGTAATCCAACTTGGATTGTCTCTGAGCCACGGAATGTCTTGCGCGGCGGGTTGACCAGTAGCACCTTCATTTGTTCTACTCCTTGTGAATTGGCACTTTATCACAAGTTCATTAACCCTATTATAGCACAGTTTTTCTGTCATGATAATAAGAGGCTATAGATTGCTTGCCAACCATATCCCCTTTACCCCCTTCCCCTTGATAAGGGGAAGGGGAGGTATATAAAAAAGAGGGGCTTCGCCCCTCTTAGACTGCCTATGCCTTACCTGCGGTAATTAATCGCCTGATATAAGAAGCGGAGGGCACTCCCTCAAGCACCCTCCGCTGACTCATCCAGCCTTCCTCAAGCTCCGCTCGCTCCGTCGTGGTGTTCATCACCACATGAGGCGTTTCTTTAATTCTAGCCTCTAATTTACTTTTTCGAGCTTGGCTCGAGTTCCGTTTGCCCTACTGGACGGTAGGGCCGGTGAGTGTCCACTTGCCAAACTCCGTAAAGTGCATGAAGCCTCATCCCACACCTCCTGAAGCTAGTTCAGTCCTGTATAACAAGGCTTCTACTATTAGTTAACCATATTCAGTCCCAATTGTCAAGCTGGTTCTGCTTCCACCACGGGGAGGATATAAGAGGATATAAAAAGAGGGGCTTCGTCCCTCTTAAACTCCGACTTATGTTCGCCCTGTGGCTTGTAAAAATTTATCCTCGTCAATCTCAAGGCGTTTGAGAATATCTGAGAGAAAATAGGGACTTATGGTTTTGGTGGGATGAATAGGAAGAGGGACTCGGCGACAATCTTGGTGGTGGAATATTGCGTGACTGCCCTTTTGCCTTACCTTAACGAACCCCAGTGTCTGAAGACCCTTGACCACTTCCCGGACTTTGAGTGGGGGCAGTTTGGTCATATGGCAACTGTAACCTGCTTCGTATCGACTTCTTCTGGGATTTCCTCACTGCGTTCTCTGCGGAATTGCAAACAGAGTTCCAGCACCTCTTTGATATTAGCCATACATTCCTCGTAGGTCTCGCCCTGAGCTTGTGCTTCTGGAATTAAAGGGCAGCTAGCTATATAGAATCCGTCAGGTGCCTTCCTGATAAAAATAGTATACTCCATCTCTATCTCTCCCTTATATCTCTATTATAGCACAGTCATAAAAGAGACAGTTGCTTCCTCCATCCCCCAAGGGGGAAGGATATTAAAAAAGAGGGGCTACGCCCCTCTTAAACTGCCTATATAAT
>CAZTRJ010000010.1:0-29962 GCA_964616615.1 uncultured Dehalococcoidales bacterium | reverse complement strand
CTCCCGTAGGAGTCTGGGCCGTGTCTCAGTCCCAGTGTGGCTGACCATCCTCTCAAACCAGCTACTGATCATTGCCTTGGTAAGCCGTTACCCTACCAACTAGCTAATCAGCCGCAAGCCCCTCCTCGAGCGCCCTAAGGCTTTGGTGGTCAAGCCTTACCTCGACCACCACATAAAGTATTAGCTCCAATTTCTCGGAGTTATTCTCTACTCGGGGACAGGTTACTTACGTGTTACTCACCCATTCGCCACTATCCTATGATCCGAAAACCAAAGAACCGTTCGACATGCATGCATAAGGCACGCCGCAAGCGTTTATCCTGAGCCGGGATCAAACTCTCTAATCAATATTTACTTCGCTTTAACCTTCCTTCCGCTATCCAGTTGTTAAGGTGCTAAGTGCTTCATTTGAAGCATTAAGTAATATACCACAAATGTCAGAGCTTGTCAACAAGGTTCATGAGGCGGTGCTCCCAAAATGTGGTTGTTTGTCGTAAATTGACAACCGCCTTGGTGCCTCGGTAAACTAGACCTGTTATGACCCATATTGAAGCTATCGGTCACCAGCTGGCTGAGGTAATTAACCGATATAGTGCCGATTATATAGAGGCGCACCTTGAGCAGAGCCAGACCAGCCACATTAGCTACCGGGGGATGGAGCTGGAATCTATTAGCCGGATAACTGGTATCGGGGGAAATGTGCGTGCCCGGGTAAGGGGTGGTTGGGGCTTCGTCAGCTTTAATAACCTGAGTGACCTGGAGGGTAAAGTAGAGATGGCAGTGAAGGAGGCGCAGTTTGCTGGCAACGAAGAAGGTAAACTGGCTCCAGTGGAACCAGTGGTTGATATCGTGTCAACTGAGATAGATAAAAATCCGGTGACTATCCCCTTAGCTGAGAAGAAGCAGCTACTGGATGAATATAATGCTCTTATCTGGCGCACCCCGAAGCTCCAGACCTCAATTGTTGACTATGGTGATAGCCATAGAAAGGTCATCTTCTTAAGCTCGCTGGGTAGCTACATTGAGCAGGAAAGGGCAGATATTACCCTGCGCCTGGCGGCGGTCGCCACCGAAGGCAACCAGGTGCAACAGGTAGGGTTGAGCCTGGGCAGTAGCGGTGATTTTAGCTTAATCCAGGGTCTCCACCAGCAGGTAGAGCAGATGTCACAGCATGCTGTGGAGCTACTATCAGCGCCACCGGTAAAGGGGGGAGAATATACTGTGGTATTAGACCCGGTTCTGGCGGGAGTATTTGTCCATGAAGCCTTTGGACACCTATCAGAGGCTGACTTTGTTTATGAAAATGACCGCCTGCGTGAAATTATGACTCTGGGCAAAAAATTTGGCAGTAGCGAGCTTAATATCGTTGATTCCGCAGCTGTGCCCGGACTGCGTGGCAGCTATAAGTATGACGATGAAGGGGTGCCAGCCACCAAAACCTACCTTATCCGGGAGGGCAAATTAGTCGGCAGGCTTCACTCCAGGGAGACTGCCGCCAGGATGGGAGAAAAACCTACCGGCAATGCCCGAGCCGTTAGCTACCGCTACCCACCTATTGTCCGTATGACCAACACCTATATTGAGCCAAAG
This sequence comes from uncultured Dehalococcoidales bacterium, assembly GCA_964616615.1. GTDB lineage: Bacteria > Chloroflexota > Dehalococcoidia > Dehalococcoidales > DAOVUZ01 > DAOVUZ01. Next base: position 28,372 of record CAZTRJ010000010.1, on the reverse strand, counting down.
TCGGTCTCTTTTGATGATATGATAGGTGACATCAAGGAGGGGGTGTATGTCAAGAACTGGTATGGTGGCACGACCAGTATGGAGATGTTCACCTTCTCTGCCGGTGAAGCCTATATGATTCGCCACGGTAAGCTCGCTGAGGCACTGCGACCGGTAGTGCTTACCGGCAATGTATTTACTACCCTTAACAGTATAGATGCTATCGGTAATGACCTGGAGATGAACCAGGGTGGTGGTTGTGGTAAGGGGGAGCAGGTCCCCCTGCCCGTTTCCAATGGTAGCCCCCATATCAGAATCCGCCGTTGTTTAGTCGGAGGCAGATAGGTGGAAAGCATCCTAGCTCAGGCAAAAAGAGTCGCTGAAGAGGCAGAGGTGTTCGTGGTTTCCGTTGAGGAAACACCGGTTCAGTTTGAAGCTAACCGCCTGAAACATATTCAAAGCAAGCAGAGCACCAGCGTGGCTCTGCGTATTGTCAGGCAGGGTAAGCTCGGCTATTCATTGGCTTCAGAACTGGACGATAGCCAGAGCCTGATAAGTAATGCGGTAGAAACAGCCCGGTTCGGTGTAACCGCCAGATTTGTCCTGCCTTCTCCCGCCTCCTACCCCCAGGTTGAGGTCTTCGACCCCGATGTAGAGTCGGTATCCATAGAGGAAATGATTAAGCTTGGTGAAGAACTTATAGCTATGGTCAGGGGTCATACCCCGGCTCTTGTATGTGAGGCAGGAGTGACCAGGGCGGTAATCTCAGTTCGTATTATCAATTCTCGTGGTGGGGAGGCAAGCTACAGGAAAAGTATCTTTAGTCTGGGTATTGAGGGTAGCCTGATTCGGGGTACGGATATGCTTTTTGTCGGTGAAAGCCAAAGCTCTTGTCGCCCTGTAACCGAGGCTAAGGCGGTAGCCGGGGTAGTGCTCCACCAACTTGAGCTGGCTAAAAACCGAGCTTCAATACCAAGCCAACCACTGCCGGTGATATTTACCCCTGACGGGGTAGCCAGTGCTCTAATCTCACCTCTGATGGCAGCTTTTAATGGCAAGCTCGTTCTGCAAGGAGCTTCACCTGTAGGCAACAGGCTTGGTCAGAAGGTCTTTGATGAAAAGCTGTGGCTGTGGGATGACCCGACTGTTGCCTACTGCCCGGAAAGTCGTCCCTGCGATGATGAGGGTGTACCCAGCCAGCGCACTCCCCTTATTGAACAGGGGACGGTAGCCAACTTTGTTTACGACCTGCAAACTGCCGCCCTGGCTCAAATGCAAGGTACCGGTAACGGCAGTAGAAATCGCGGTCGGTTACCTTCTCCTTCACCCAGCGCCTTTGTTATTGCCCCCGGTAGTGTCACCTTTGACCAGATGGTAAACGATATAAAAGAAGGGCTGGTCATTGAGCAGCTTATGGGTGCGGAGCAGGGCAATATTCTGGGTGGTGATTTCAGTGGCAATGTCCTTTTAGGTTATAAAGTGGAAAGTGGTAAAATAGTGGGTAGGGTTAAGGATACCATGGTCTCAGGGAATGTCTACCAGCTTCTTAACCAGATTGTAGCTATTGGCAGTGAGCCCAAGTGGGTGGGTGGCTTTTTACAAACTCCACCCCTCTACTGCCCCAGTGTGGCGGTAGCAAGTAAGTAGGGTGTTTATATAGCCGACGAGGAGTCAAGGTATGAATGACAGTTGGTATGACACAGCTCAGATTTGTACTAATGGACATGTAATCAACGAATCATCAATCTCAAGTCCCCAGTTCAACCAGAAATTCTGCCGCAAGTGTGGAGCACCAACCGTTACCAATTGCAGGAATTGTAACGTTGCCATAAAAGGTGAATATCATGTTCCACACTCACCCATAAACGTGATTCACGTTTCTCCTCCTAAACCACCCGGGTTCTGTCATCAATGCGGCAAACCGTATCCGTGGACAGAAGCAGCACTCAAAGCTGCACAAGAATTGTCTGATGAAGTCGATAATCTGACTCCTGAAGAGCGTGAACTACTGAAGAAAAGCCTTGATGATATTGTACGGGATACACCTCAAACTGAAGTGGCAGCAACCAGATTCAAGAAAATTGTTGCTAAGGCTGGGAAAGTTGCGGTAGATGGTTTCAAAGTCATTCTGTTTGATGTAGCGAGTGAGGCCGCCAAGAGAATAATCTGGCCTTAAAGTAAGGGGAGTTAGAGGGGCGAAGCCCCTCTTAAGAAATAATCTTCCCCTTCCCCTTATCGAGGGGAAGGGGATAAAGGGGATAGGGTTACCTAATAAAAGCTTAAAGGATAGCTTTAGCTCAGTAACAAGGAGAGGTGTAGTGAAATGAAAGGTTTAGTTAAGCTTTATGCCCGACCCAAGCTTAATTCGCCCAATATGCTGGCGGCCTGGCCCGGCATCGGTAATGTGTCAATTATTGCCGCTACCTATCTAAGAAGAAAGCTGGACTTCAAGGAACTGGGCGAGGTTGAGGCTTCTTACTTCTTTGACCCCATTGGGGTATCGGTTAGAGATAATGTGGTCGAGGCGCCACAGTTCCCGCAGAACCAGTTCTACTACTGGAAAAACAAGGGTGGGGGGAGTGATATAATACTATTTATCGGTGAGGACCAACCAGCGGCTAAGGGATATGAGCTGGCTAATTGCGTCCTTGATATGGGAGAAAGGTTTCAGGTTAAAAGAATATATACCTGTGCCGCAGCTCTGACCCGCATCCATCACAGTGAACAGCCCAGGGTCTGGGGGGTAGCCACCAGCCAGCATGTGACCGATGATTTGAAAAGGCATGATTTGGTGCAAAGGGGTAACCTTCAAATCGCAGGCTTGAACGGGTTAATGCTGGGTGTTGCCAAAGAGAGGGATATTGAGGGTGTTTGTCTGCTGGGGGAAGTGCCCACTTATGCTACCCGAATACAGAACCCCATGGCTGCCCTGGTTGTGCTTAAGGTTCTGACCAGAATGCTGGATATTGAGATTGACCTGGCTGAGCTGGCACAGCTAGCGATGGAGACGAAAGAGAGAATGAAGCAAGTAGCAGCTAAAGCTATGGGAGAGTATATAGACTACTTCACTGAACCTATCTGGGAGCACGGAGGGGAGGAAGAGGAAGAGGAGGAGGATGATGAAGAGAACTAGGAGCCCACTATGTCGCTGCCCATTGAGAAGACCATTGCTGAAATAGGTAACTGCGATAAGCCGCTACGCAGTTCAAGGCTGATTGAGCTATCAAACCTGAACTCGGAAGAGCTGGAGTTTCTGGAACGGGCATGGGCAGTAATTGAGACCAAACGGCGACAGCAAATTATTAACCGCCTGGTTGAGATGGCTGAGGATAACTTTGAGCTCAACTTTGATAGTATCTTCACCACTTGTCTGAAAGACCAGGATGCCGAGGTGCGGAGCAAGGCTATTGAGGGGCTGGGGGAAAGTGAAGAGACATCTCTGATTAACCCCTTAATTAATCTGCTGGAGCGGGATAGCTCGGAGAAAGTCCAGGCGGTGGCCGCTACCGCCCTGGGCAAGTTTGCCATGCTGGCTGAGCTTAAAAAGCTACGCCCCTGCCATACATCCAGGATATCCCAGGCTTTGCTTGCCGTGATTGATGATGGAAATAAGCCTGTAGAGGTTAAACGCCGTGCCCTGGAGTCGGCTGCCCCGTTGAGCCTGCTCCGGGTGAAGAAAGCTATCACGGAAGCCTATCAAAGTCATAATTCCAAGCTTAGAGCCAGTGCTCTTTATGCTATGGGTAGGAACTGCGACTGCTCCTGGCTACCTGTGCTGCTAAAGGAGCTGGGTAGTGCTGACCCCGAGATGCGCTATGAAGCCGCCACCGCCTGTGGTGAGTTAGGGGAAGAAAAAGCAGCTCCCTATCTCACCGGGCTTCTCAATGACCCCGATGTTGATGTCCAGGTCGCTGTTATCCAGGCGCTGGGTAAGATAGGTGGCACTGAAGCTAAAGAATGCCTGGAGATGTGCCTGGATAATCCCAATGAGGCAATCCATCAGGCAGCGGAGCAATCTCTACATGAGCTAGAGGTAGAGGAAGACTCCTTCTCTTTCGGGGTTTGATTTCCTTGAGGATAATATGATTATCGGCGGCAAGATTAAGCTTTGTGACAAAAGATTGGCTGATGCCCGAGACGACTACACCTGGCGAACCGACCCTGAGCTAGCTCAACTTGATGCCGCTCCACTACTAAAAATTACCTTCCCCCAGTATCTATTAGAGTATACTAGCGAGCTGTGCTACTCTTCGTTAATTAGACACCGGTTCTCGATACAAACTCTGGACGGTAAGCACATTGGCAACTGTTTATACTATGATATTAATGAGACTAGAGGCGAAGCTGAACTGGGTATTATGATAGGCAACCGTGACTACTGGGACAAGGGCTATGGTGCTGATGCCGTAACCACCCTGCTTGGCTATATTTTCCGCCAGACAAAGCTTGACCGAATCTACCTGAAGACCCTGGAGTCAAACCATCGGGCGCAGAAATGCTTCCAAAAATGTGGCTTCACCCCATACGGGCACCTGTTCCGGGACGGATATAGTTTTGTGCTTATGGAGATAAACCGTAAACAGCAGCAACAGCAATGAGCAGAAGATAAGAACCTGGGGGGTCATTTATTAGGGAAACATGTATTAGGGAAGAATGTATTGGGGGAACATGTATTAGGGAAGAATGAAGGGGCGAAGCCCCTCTCAGTAAATAGTCTTCCCCTTCCCCTTGATAAGGGGAAGGGGATAAAGGGGATAGGGTTACCCAGTAGAGACTTAAAGGGGGTGAGGGTGATAAAATCCCTTATTCAGCTGGCTGGGCTACCCCTTGGCTGGCAGAACGACTGTAGCCATTCCTGATACTGTCTTCTCACCCTGCTCATTCTCTACCCAGAGGTTACACTCTACATAGTGCTCCCCATGTTCAATATACTTCTGGCTTACCCTTCCCCGGCAGGTGAGAGCTTCACCGGGGAAGTTCATACTTTTATAGCTACAACTCAGCTTCCTGAGATTACCCTGCTCCCCTATCCAATTAGTTATTAGCTGACCGAGGAAACTACCTGCCAGTTGACCAGGGACAATAACGCCAGATAGTCCTCGGCTTTGAGCGAAGTCTTTATCATAATGAATGGGGTTGTAATCACCCGACGCTCCCGCCCACATCACCAACTGACGGGTCGTGGGTTGCTTGACCAGAGGGGTGATTTCACTACCTACAGCTATATCTTCGTAATAGAGTTGCTCAGTCATACCTTGTCCATCTAGTAGCCAATAAGCATTTGGCGGCACCTGGCTACCAGCTCCTGTCTCTGGTTTTTATATGTGGCCTCGAAGGTTATAAATGCCATTTTGCCCATCTTGCCCTGCCGCTCACGGATATTAGCGATTTTCGTGGTAACGGTTACTAATTCTCCCGGCCTGACGGGCTGATAGCACTCAAGGTCGGTAGCGCCGTGAAGGATGGTCCCGTTGGGAATTAGTTGTGACACCTGCTGTTGAATCTGTTCGAAACCTATAATCGGTATCAGGGTTGGGGGAGCAATAATGCCACCATACTGGCTCTTCTTGGCGTATTCCTCATCCTGCCACAGGGGGTTAGGGTCGTCTATAGCCTGGACAAACCGCTGTACCATCCCCTGTTCAATTTCATATACCCTGGGCTTCCCTTCCTCTCCAATTTTAGCTCTCACCCCGTCTATGCTTGATGGGTTCTCAGCCATTTACCCCTGCCTGTATTGGTCAGATTTAACCAAATGGGGAAGTTAACGAAATCAAAAAAGTTTACCTTGATGTTATGGGGCATGTCAAGGGAGTAAAACTGAGATTGTTTATTAACGCTTGTTATTTTCCCACCCACCCTCCCATAGGAGCTTTGCTCCTTAGCCTCAAGGGGGCAGAGTCCCTGAGACTCAACCCAGGGCGAAGCCGTGATAAACGACCCCATCTGGTAATAAACGGTTGAGTTATACTGTAAATGTGCTATTATACTGATAGCATCAGTCGGTGGTCATCTTTGCCCTCGGCATAATACTATTCCGAAGGAGCAGGCGGAGCTAAATGTCAATAAAAGCCATAGAGTGGCTTGGTGACAGGGTAAAAATCCTTGACCAGACCAGACTTCCCCGTGAGGAGGTATATCTAGAGCTTAGCGACTATCAGAGTATAGCCTCAGCCGTCGTAGAATTGAAAATAAGGGGGGCTCCAGCTATCGGGATAGTTGGGGCTTATGCTATAGCTTTGAGTGCCTTAAAAATTGAATCGGCACAAAAGGACGAATTTCTGGCAAGGCTCCGCATTGCCATCCAGACCATTGCCGCCACCAGACCTACTGCCAGTAACCTTTTCCTGGCTATTGACCGAATGCAGAAAGTAGCCGAGGCTGGTGAGGATATAAAACAGATTAAAGCGGCACTGGTTAATGAAGCGGTTAAAATACATGCTGAAGCGGCGGAGTTAACCAGAAGACTCAGCCAGCATGGTGCCGGGTTAATCAAGAACGGTTTTACCATCCTGACCCACTGTAACGCCGGAGCTTTAGCCACCACTGGCTATGGCACCGCCCTGGGGGTAATCAAGCAGGCTAAAGAGCAGGGAAAAAATATCAAGGTATTAGCCACCGAGACCCGCCCCCTGCTCCAGGGGGCAAGGCTAACCGCCTGGGAGCTGAAGCAGGCTAATATCCCGTTTACCCTTATCACCGACTCTATGGCGGGCTACTTTATCTGCCGGGGAGGGGTTGACTGTGTCATTGTTGGCGCTGACCGGATTGTGGCCAATGGTGATACTGCCAACAAGATTGGCACCTATACCCTGGCGGTGGTGGCTAAGGAGAATGGCATTCCCTTCTATGTTGCCGCTCCCACCACCACTATTGACCTGTCCCTGGCTTCAGGCGATAAAATCCCGATTGAGCAGAGAAGCCAGGAAGAGGTAACTCACATTCAGGGGGTAAGAATTGCTCCTGAGGGGACTCAAGCCCAAAACCCCGCCTTTGATGTCACCCCCCACCGCTACATCACCGCCATCATCACTGAGAATGGTATAATACAAGAGCCTTATGGGGAGGGGATTAAGGGGGTTTGGTGAGGTTAAAGCATGACTAAATACGTTCAAACAAAAGACGAATTACTAGGCCACTTGAGAGACCAAATCAATTTTATGGTTGCGTCTGCTATCTCCTTTGACAATGGATTTGAAGGTGAAGCAAAAAGGCTGGCAATCGCCATTCGGATTCTAGTTCACGACACATTACACTCTACTGCATTACTAACGCAGTTAAGAAAGATGGACATTCTGTTTTATGATTCTGCTTCGCCTTTTCACCCTGGAAACCTCCTCACTAGCAATTGTTTGACTATGATCAGAGCTTCAACGAAAGAGGGCGAAGCCTTAGTGGGGGATTATGTTGCACCGCTTGACCGCCTATCCCCCGCCAGAAGCAAGGACAAAAAGGTAGGGTTTGGCAGATGGTGGAATAGAACTATCATGTACAAAGATAAGGAAGGCAATACATTTACTAGGAGGGACCTAGTCCTCACAGTTGCTGATAAGGAGGGAGGAGCCCATATCGACCCAAAGCTGGATGAAGCCTATGCTAAACTCTCAAGATTCAGTTCGCTGGGCTGGAAAGTATACGTTCAGGGCGAAGCGAAAGATTTCCGTAACAGTCCTGTACTACCAAGTGTCCGTCAAATTACCCACGAAGTTCTGAAAACTCTGAGAGACGGAGTTGTAGACCTATATCTCGAAAATGACCCAGTATTCGAGACATTCAAGGCTTATGAAGAGCATTGCCAAACGCTTTGCGAGCAATAGTGATTATTAAGGAGGTAATATGCCACAGGCGAAAATTGGGGTTATGGGGGGGACGGGGTTGTATGATATTGAGGGGATGACTGATATCGAGGAGGTTGACATAAACACACCCTTTGGCAAGCCGAGCGACAGTATAGTCGTGGGCAGGCTGGATGGGGTGGGGGTTGCCTTCCTGCCCAGGCACGGCAGGGGGCATGTCATCTCCCCTACTGAAATTCCGGCGAGGGCTAATATCTATGCCCTTAAGTCGCTGGGGGTAGAACGGATTATTGCTGCCCATTCGGTGGGCAGCTTTAAGGAAGACATAAAACCCGGCGATTTGGTTATTCCCGACCAGCTAATTGACCGCACCCGGAGTCGGGTTAACTCCTTCTTCGGCGAGGGCATTGTCGCCCACATCCCGTTTGCCCAGCCATTCTGCACGGTCTTGAGCCAGATTTTGTATCGGGCGGCAAAGGAGGTAGGGGCTAGTATCCATCCCAAGGGCACCTATGTAACTATGGAGGGACCTGCCTTCTCTACCAGGGCTGAATCACGGCTCCACCGTTCGTGGGGAGCGGATGTTATTGGTATGACGGTGCTGCCCGAAGCCAAGCTGGCGCGGGAGGCAGAAATTTGCTATGCTACTATAGCCTGTGTTAGCGACTATGATAGCTGGCACGAAGAAAAAGAGCCGGTTAGAGTAGAAGTTATCATGGATATCCTCCATAAGAACATTGATGTTGCCAAGAAAATTATCAAGCTAGCCGTAAGCCGGATACCCGAGCAGCGTAACTGTGAGTGTGCCACGGCATTAGAGATGGCTATTATTACTGCCCCAGAGGCAATGCCCGCCGAGCAGAAGAAAAAGCTGGACTTAATAATTGGCAAGTATTTAACCAACGGAGATAGTTAACGGTGCCATGCCCGGTATAGAATTTGGTTGCCTACCCACTATCATTGGTAGTATGCCCCATAGTGACCCATCGGCGGCATGTGCCCAGGTCACCCACTATCTTAAAGACATCCCCGCCTGGCCTCAGCTACCCAGACGCACTTTTCTGGAGGATATGTGTGTCCAGTTCAGTCATGGCTTCCCTGGGCTGGTGCTCAAGGAGGATAGCATCTATATTGACCGCTCCCAGGACCTGGATGAGCCATTGGAGCAGCTCTACACTGCTTATTTGGAGAATAATATTGATAAATATCCCATTAGCTCTGATTATGCTGCTGGTCTCCACCGCTTCCTGGGCTTGAACAGTTTGTCACCGTTGGCAGTTAAGGGGCAAATAACCGGACCTATTACCTGGGGGCTAACTGTTACCGATGATAGTCGCCGGGCTATAATCTATGATGACATTCTCGGTGATGCGGTGGCTAGATTTCTCAGGCTAAAGGCAAGTTGGCAGGAAAGAGAGCTAAGGAAAATCTCCACAAATACCATTATCTTTGTTGATGAGCCATATATGGTTTCCTATGGCGCCGCAGCCACAGGCATGGGTTCCTCGAAAAAAGTTATCAGCCTGCTAGAAGAGGTCTTTGTCGGTGTTAGTGGGCTGAAAGGAGTCCACTGCTGTGGCAATACCGACTGGTCGGTTCTGCTGGATACCAGTGCTGACATCCTGAGCTTTGATGCTTATAACTATGCTCAGTCGCTGAGCCTCTATCCCGCTGAAGTAAAAAGATTCCTGGAGCGAGGGGGGACTATTGCCTGGGGGATTATCCCTAATGATGAAGAAGCACTGGCTAAGGAAACGGTTGCCAGTGTTAAAGACCGCCTGGAGGAGGCAATGGCACCCTTTACCAGAGAGGGCATCCGCTTCAAACAACTCCTGGAGCAGGGGCTACTTACTCCTAGCTGCGGGTTGGGGCGTATGGCTACTGAGGAGGCATCAGCCCGTGCCCTGGAGCTACTGGCTGAGCTGTCGGCGAAGGTAAGAAAGGGCTATATGTAAGATTGTTTATCATCCTCACCCCCTTCAATCTACCCTTAATAAACAACCTATTGAGAGGTTTACCAATGGAATGCCAGATTGAAATTAATAAAGCCAAATGCCCTTGCACCTATGAGCCCTGCTCCAGAAAGGGCAAGTGCTGTGAGTGCATTTCTTATCATCTGGGGCTTGATGAGCTTCCCGCCTGCGTCTTCCCCCCGGATGTGGAAAAGACCTACGACCGCTCTTTTGCCAGGTTTGTTGAGGTCTTCGCTAATAAAGCCAAAAGTGGCAAGAAAAGCTGATTTGGGTTATAGTAACTAGTGATGAATAAGACAAAAAGGGTAGCCAACGTTAAGCATCGGCGCAAAAGAGAGAAGCTAGAGGCAAAAAGAAAGACTGAGAAAGCCCCAGCCTGAAAAATAGCCGGTAGCTATAAGAGCCAATGAAGCAAGTCTATCTGCTCACGGGTAGACCGGGGACAGGGAAAACCAGCATTATCAAACAAGCTGTAGCCGGGATGAAAGGCAAAGCCGGCGGATTTTATACTGAGGAAATAAGAAGTCAGGGAGTAAGAGAGGGCTTCAGGCTGGTTACCCTGGATGGGCATAGTGCCATACTGGCTCATATTGATATTCACCGCCAATACCGGGTGAGCAAGTATGGGGTTGACATTGATAGCTTGGATCGGATAGGTGTTTCTGCTCTTTACCAGGCAGCCGAGGAGTGTGATTTAGTAATTGTTGATGAAATCGGGAAGATGGAGCTATTTTCGGCTAACTTCAGGGAAGCCGTTTTACATATAATTGGCAGCGGGAAGAAGGTTATAGGAACCATCATGCTCAGCCCTAACCCGTGGGCAGATGCTATCAAGCGCCAGCCACAGGTAAATTTAATTTCGGTAACCAGAGCTAACTACCAGCAGGTGCTGGGGGAGCTGTTGCAGTGGCTCAAAGATACAGAGCCCCTTAAAATGTAGTATGTAGTATAATGTAGCTTGAAGATCGAGTTTTAGAAGGAGAGACAGCGTGATACTGAAGCTATCGGAGAAAGAGGTGATGGTATGAGTCTTTTGGTCGTTGGTTCCGTAGCCTTTGACTCGGTTGAGACACCTTTTGGCAAAGTAAATGACATCCTTGGGGGCTCAGCGACCTACTTCTCAGCGGTTGCAAGCCTCTACACAAAAGTAAACCTGGTGGCAGTTGTAGGTACTGACTTCCCTATGGAGCGACTCCAGTTCCTTACCGATAGGGGGGTAGACACCAAGGGATTACAGGTAATGGATGGCGAGACCTTCTGCTGGGCTGCGCGCTATAACTACGAGACTAACACCTGCGAGACCCTAGATACCAGGCTGAATGTCTTTGCTGATTTCCATCCTGTCTTACCGGAGGGATATAAACAGAGCGACTTTGTCTTTCTGGCTAACATCGACCCTGAGCTCCAATACGAAGTGCTGAGGCAAGTGCCACAAGCCAGGCTGACGATGTTAGATACCATGGATTTCTGGATCCATAATAAGAGGGAGGCCCTGGCGACAGCTATTGGTACCGTTGATGTGGTTACCATGAATGAGGGAGAGGCTCGCACCTTTGCTGGAACCTATGGTACCTTGCCTGCTGCTAAGACAATTCTAAATTTGGGACCCAAAATGGTAATCATCAAGCAGGGGGAATATGGATGTGCCATGGTTGGCGAGGGCGGCTATTTTTCGGTTCCGGCCTGCCCCTTGGAAGATGTTAAGGATCCCACAGGGGCCGGAGATACCTTTGCCGGTGGCTTTCTGGGCTACCTGGACAAAGTAGGTGAGATGACTCCGCAGTCAATAAGGAGGGCGATTGTTCATGGCTGTGCCACGGCTAGCTTCACTGTAGAGGAATTTGGTGTTGACCGTCTCCGCTCTCTTACACTTGAGGATATCGCCAAGAGGTATCAAGAGCTCCATCAGTGCACTCATTTTGAGGATGGATGAGAAAAACGGGGGTACCTCGGTGAAAAGATGGTCTCGAATATGGATAGGGGACATGGTTTATAGTGGGATAGTCGGTCAGGTAGATTTCAGATAAGTAAAGGAGTAGATAATGATTTCAACCAACAACTACGATATTAAAGACCCGACATTAGCTTCGGCAGGCAAGCTGCGAATAGAGTGGGCTTACCGGGAGATGCCCGTAGTCAAGCTAATCAGGCAGAGGTTCAGTATTGAGAAGCCGCTAACGGGTGTTCGAATTTCGGCTTGTCTCCATGTTACCACCGAGACGGCAAATCTGGCTCTAACCCTGAAAGAAGGGGGAGCCGATGTCATGGTATGTGCTTCCAACCCGCTCAGCACTCAAGACGATGTTACCGCTGCCTTAGTAGAGTATGGCATTCCGGCTAATGCGATTAAAGGAGAGGATGAAGAAACATACTATAAGCACATTAATACTGCTCTAGACCATGAACCCCAGCTTACTGTGGATGATGGTGCTGACCTGGTTACCACCTTACATACCAAACGGAGCGATTTAATCAGTAATGTCATCGGCGGCACTGAGGAAACTACCACCGGTGTCATCAGACTGCGCAGTCTGGAGAAGGCAGGGAAACTAAAGTATCCCATAATTGCAGTAAATGACGCTCAAACCAAGTATCTGTTTGATAATCGCTATGGCACGGGGCAGAGCACCATTGATGGTATTACCCGCGCCACCAATATCTTGTGGGCAGGTAAGAAGGTGGTAGTTGGTGGCTATGGCTGGTGCGGGCATGGCATAGCCTTGAGAGCTAAGGGGCTAGGCTCTCAGGTAATTGTAGCTGAGGTAGAGCCAGTCCGTGCCCTGGAGGCGGTTATGGACGGTTATCAGGTTATGCCACTACTGGAAGCGGCGAGGGTGGGGGACATTTTCATTACCAGTGCTGGTGATAAGAGTGTTATTGATAAAGCTCATCTTCAGCTGATGAAGGACGGAGCTATTCTAGCCAATAGCGGGCATTTTAATGTAGAGATAAATATCCCGGCTTTAGAAAGTCTGGCTGATAGTAAGCGGCGAGTGCGTCCCTTTGTTGATGAGTATACCCTGAGTAATGGGCATCACTTATACCTGCTGGGCGATGGGAGATTGATTAATCTGGCGGCGGCAGAAGGGCACCCGGCTAGCGTTATGGATATGAGCTTTGCTAATCAAGCCCTGTGTCTGGAGTATATGGCGAAAAATAGTGGAATGCTCAAGCCCCAGGTATATCCTGTGCCTGAGGAAATTGATAAACAGGTAGCTCGGTTGAAGCTCAGCTCTATGGGCATTGGTATTGATAACCTAACTCCAGAGCAAAAGGAGTACCTGACCAGTTGGGAGCAGGGGACATAGAATTAAGGAGGAGAAAAAATGACTAACAGTTTTGATAGTTCACCAGCCTACATGCTCACTTCAGAATCGGTTACCGAAGGACATCCGGATAAACTATGTGACCAGATATCAGACGCCATTCTTGACACCATTCTGGGAAAAGACCCGTATGGCAGGGTAGCCTGTGAGGTAGCCACGACTACTGGCTTGGTGGTGGTTCTGGGAGAAATCACCACCAGTTGCTATGTTGATGTGCCCAGTATAGTAAGAAAGGTTGTTCGCGATGTAGGTTATACCAAACCCGAATATGGTTTTGATGACCAGTCCTGCGGGGTGATGGTTTCTATCACGGAGCAGTCCACTGACATTGCTCTGGGGGTAGATAAATCATTGGAGGTCAAGAGAGGTTCAACTACTACTGACCTGGATGGAATTGGAGCCGGTGACCAGGGGATGATGGTTGGTTTTGCCTGCACCGAGACGGCGGAACTTATGCCCCTGCCTATTTCATTGGCACACAAGCTATGCCGTCGCCTGGCACAGGTCAGAAAGGACCACACCCTACCCTACCTCCGCCCTGATGGGAAATCTCAGGTAACCGTAGAGTATCATAATGGCACTCCCCGACGGGTAGATAGTGTAGTTATTGGAGCCCAGCATAACCCTGATGTCAGCCACGATGAAATTGAAAGGGATGTCATTGAGCAAGTAATCAAGGTCGTTATCCCCTCTTCTCTAATAGATGATAAAACTAAGTATTATGTTAATGCTACCGGTCGGTTTGTAGTGGGAGGACCAGTGTCTGATACCGGGTTTACCGGACGTAAGATTCTGGTTGATACTTATGGCGGCGTTGCCCGCCATGGTGGTGGTTGTTTCTCGGGGAAAGACCCGACCAAGGTTGACCGCTCAGCGGCTTATGCTGCCCGCTATGTAGCCAAGAATATTGTCGCTGCCGGGCTGGCTGAGCGCGTGGAACTCCAGATTTCATATGTTATTGGTGTCGCTCATCCCCTTTCTGTCTCTATTGAGACCTTCGGCACGGCCAAGGTTGACCAGGAGGTCTTGGTTAATTTGATTAATAAACACTTTGACCTCAGACCTGGAGCCATTATTCGGGACCTTGACCTGCGTCGCCCTATCTATAGACAGACGGCTGCCTATGGGCACTTCGGGCGAGATGACCTTGACCTCCCCTGGGAAAAGACCGACAAAGCCGAAATCCTGAGAAAAGAGGCACTGGGGAAGTAGAGTAAGGAAGTTTGAAGGGGCGAAGCCCCTTCAACACCTATACCTCCTATTCCTTAGGTGAAGTAGCAGGAAAGGGAGTTTTAGAGGGGCGTAGCCCCTCTAAACAAATTATCTTCCCCTTCCCCTTATCAAGGGGAAGGGGAATAAAGGGGATAGGGTTGAAAAATAACCCCATAAAATTCGGCACTGATGGCTGGCGGGGGATTATCGCCCAGGATTTTACCTTTGATAATGTGCGTATTTGCGCCCAGGGGGTAGCTGATTACCTTAAACAGTCGGGACTATCCAGCCGGGGGCTAATTGTGGGCTACGATACTCGCTTCGCCTCTGAGGACTTTGCCTCTGCCGTGGCTGAGGTAGTTGCCGGCAACGGAATAAAGGTCTCCCTCTGCCCCAGGGCAACCCCGACACCGGTGATAAGCTTCGGCGTTGTGGCTCAGAAGGCGGGAGGGGCTATCATCATAACTGCCAGCCATAACCCGGCTATCTGGAGTGGCTTTAAGTATAAAACTGAATTCGGCTCCAGCGCCTCAACCGAGGTTGAAGCCCAAATAGAAAAGCACATTGCCCACACCCTTGCCACCGGAGAAATAAACCGAATGCTTCTGACCGAGGCGTTGGAACAGGGAATAGTAGAATACCTCGATTTGGCTCCATTTTATTTCCGGCACATAGCCGAACTTATTGATATTGATGAGTTACACCAGTCCAAGCTGAAGGTAGTTGTTGACTCTATGTATGGTGCCGGCGCTGGCTATTTCAAGATGTTGTTAGGTGGTGGAGCTATGGAGTTAATGGAGATAAACAGCGAGCGCAACCCCATCTTTCCTGGGATTCAGCCTGAGCCGATTGCGGCTAATTTAGCCAGGTTGTCAGCTACAGTTATGGAGCAGAGAGCTAATGTAGGATTAGCCACTGATGGTGATGCCGACCGCCTTGGCGTTATAGACGAAAAGGGGAGGTTTCTGACTACACTTCAGGTCTTTGCTCTATTAGCTCTCTACCTGCTGGAGATAAGCGGTGAACGAGGAGCTATAGTAAAGACAATAAATACTAGCAGTATGCTTTACCGTATGGGCGAAATATTCAATGTGCCCGTCTATGAGACGCCAGTGGGCTTTAAATATGTTGCCTCAATGATGATGACTAAAAATGCGCTCATTGGCGGGGAAGAAAGCGGTGGTTACGGCTTCCGCAGCCATATCCCGGAAAGAGATGGTATTCTGGCCGGTCTCTATTTCCTTGACCTGATGACTAAGACTGGTAAAACCCCGTCGGAACTCATGGACTACCTCTACCGTAAAGTAGGAGCTCACTATTACCAGCGTATAGATGTTAAGTTCCCTGAGCCAGAGCGCCAGGCGATAATTGAACGCATAAAACATAACCCACCAGAGGATATTGATGGGGTTAAGGTAGTAAAATTTGATACTACTGACGGGTTCCGATTTATCCTGGCTGATAATACCTGGTTACTCATCAGGTTTTCCGGGACTGAGCCCGTACTTCGTATCTATACCGAGAGTGATAGCCAGCCTCGGGTAGAAAAGTTGCTCGAGTTTGGCAGAGAATTAGCCGGAGTCTAAACCAGAAAAGAAACTAAGTATGGAAGAAATACTTCCTCAAAAAGCAGAAAAGCCGTGGGGGTTTGAGCTACTATTTGCTCATACCCCGAAGTATGCCGGCAAAGTAATTTTTGTGAGAAAGGGGCACCGGCTTAGCCTTCAGTATCATGAAAAGAAGGACGAAAGTATTTATATCTATGAAGGGAAGGCACTGGTTGAAGTTGAGGGGAGCGATGGGCGTATGGAGTCAACTATGCTTCAGCCCGGTCAATGCATCAGGATTCCTCCACTCACCAGGCATCGGCTACAGGCTATAGAGGACACAACATTATTTGAAGTCTCAACCCCTGAGCTGGAAGATGTGGTTAGAGTAGAGGACGACTACGGGCGAGCCAGATAATAAGCCTAGTGCCATTCAGTGAGTGTGTGAACCAGCGGGTTCTGGATTTTCTCTTGAATAGCTAAACTTTACCTCTTGGTGTACTGAGGGGCTTTGCGAGCCCGCTTAAGTCCAGCCTTCTTCCTCTCTTTAACCCGAGAGTCCCGGGTAAGCAACCCGTAGTGGCGTATTGTCGTTCTAAGGCTTTCGTCGGCCTTTACCAGGGCTCGAGCGATACCGTGAGAGATAGCGTCACTCTGCCCTGATATCCCACCCCCGGCTACCTTAACTACAGCATTATACTTACTTGTACTCTCGGTAACCAGGAACGGTTGCAGTATTGTCCGGCGGTGCTCAAGACGGGGGAACATTTCCTCATAGGGCACACCATTTATGATAATAGCACCGTTACCTGGCAACAGCCTTACCCGAGCCACTGCTGCTTTGCGTCTACCTGTCCCATAGAAATAAGCTTGCTTTTCCATTTAACCCTATCCCCTGTATCCCCTTCCCCTTGATAAGGGGAAGGGGAAGATAATTTATTTAGAGGGGCGAAGCCCCTCTAAAACTCCCCTTCTTACTACTTCAGGATAAGGGGGGTTATTGGAGGGACTACGCTCCTCTAAGGCTCCCCTTCTTACTACTTCAGGCTTTCCCCTGTAGTTTAGTCGAGCTAGCCTTTGTCTGCTCTCGGTGAGGATGAGTATCACCGACATAGACCTTGAGTTTTTTCATCATAGCTGCACCCAGGCGGGTGTGAGGTAACATACCCTTGACGGCATGCTCAACCACACGTGTTGGGTGAATCTGCATCATTTCCTCTAAACTGATGCTTTTAAATCCTCCGGGATAGCCTGAATGCCTGTAATATAATTTCTGCTTAGCCTTATTGCCAGTAACCCGAACCTTATCCGCGTTGGTAATAACGACAAAATCGCCCGTATCCAGATTAGGACTGAATATGGGTTTGCGCTTACCTATAAGTAAGCTGGTGGCTTGAGTGGCTAGCTTGCCTAAAACTTTACCTGAGGCATCAATAACATGCCATTGCCGCTCAATATCAGATGCCTTAGTGCTGTAGGTTTTCATCATATCTCTCCCAGGGGGCGTGGATAATTTATTTGCATCAGGCAAAGCCCACAGGCAGGAGCAGTTGGTCCCGCCAGCCCCGGTTTTTTTGCCTCAACTATACTATGAAACTCATCAACCGACATTCTACCCAAGCCGACTTTGATTAAAGCACCTACTGTATTGCGCATCTGGTGAGGCAGGAAGGATTTAGCTATCATATTGAAAACAACCAGTTCCCCGTTTTTCTCCGTTTCTGCCCGATACACACTGCGCACCGTGCTCTTTATTCCCGCCTTGATACCGGTAGTAAACGAGGCGAAGTCATGCTCGCCAATGAGAGCCTGACACGCCCGATTCATAATCTCAATATCTAGATGGTTAGCAACAGGGTAAGCAAAGCCTCGCCTGATTGGAGACCGAATCCGACTATTTAATATATAGTAATTATATTCCCGGCTAAGAGCATCACGCCTAACATTGAAAGAATCGCTGGCTCTGTGTGCTGCCTTAACTGCGATATCCCTTGGTAAATAGTAGTTTAGCCCGTTAATAAATGTTGGCACCGGGAGAGATGAGCTGGTTCTGAAGCTAACCGCCTGTCCTTTGGCATGAACCCCAGCATCAGTTCGGCTGGCCGCTATCACCCGGCTCCTTTCCCTGGTAAGCTTCCGCAGGGCTTTCTCTGTCTCTCCTTGAATAGTAGGCAGACCGGGCTGCAATTGAAAGCCGTAGTAGCGTGTGCCATCGTATTCCATGATTAACACAATCATAGTTGCTGTTAAGCTGGCTTCCTTAGTTCCAAGCCAGCAGCAGGTAGATATCATTACTTTACCAACTCGAGCTGAACCATAGCTGCCCCATCACCCAATCTAGGTCCTAACTTAGTAATACGAGTATATCCACTAGGGCGCTCAGCATATCTTGGGGCGAGCTCAGTAAATACCTTATCGGTCACTTTTTCATCTAAAATAAATGATAGTGCCTGACGGCGGGGGTGAAGCCCACTCTTTTTACCCAGCGTAATCATTTTCTCAGCGAGGCTGCGCACCTCCTTAGCCTTGGCCTCGGTAGTAGTAATCTTCTCATAGCCCAAAAGGTCGGTCACCAGGTTACGATACATCGCCTTCCTGTGACTTGAAGACCTGCCTAATTTTCTACCAGCTACTTTATGTCTCATGCTCTGTCCTCTCTTCAACCTGAGGGGTAAGAGACAGACCTAATGTCTTGAGACGCTCCTCTATCTCTCGTAAGGACTTCTGACCAAAATTCCGTAGATTAAGCAACTCCTTCTCCCCTTTAGTTATAACTTCTCCTACGGTGGTGATTCCGCCGCGCCTCAAGCAATTCATGGTGCGTACTGATAGGTTAAGCTGCTCCACAGGCATATTATATTTTTCCTCGGGGATGGATAAGCGAACGGACTCTTTCTCCCCCTCTATCTCAGAAATCTTGGCGTAATTGACAAATGCAGACAGTTGCTCTACCAGGATGCTCGCACTGTGGCTCATTGCATCTACAGGTGATGTAGTGCCGTCTGTCCACACCTCCAGATATAGCCGCTCGCGGCTAGTCTCTTGACCAATATGAGTTGGCTCAATGGTAAAATTAACATTGCGTACGGGGGTAAAGATAGCATCCACTGGAATCGTTCCTAAAGATAGGTTATCGTCGGACTGAGCCAGCCGGTAGCCCTCAGCCAATTCAACATCAAACTCTACATAAAGTCTGGCTTCAGGCGAATCTAAGGTAGCTAAATAAAGCTCAGGGTTGGCAATTTCAAAGTCAGCGGAGGGCTTAATGTCAGCAGCACAGACCTGTCTTTCTCCTTCCACCTCCAGGGTTAACTTGCTTGGCTGACCGGAAATGGGTTTTAACCTCAATGCCTTAACATTAAGTAAAAACTCTGTGGTATCCTCCTTTACATAAGGAATAGTGGCGAATTCGTGTTGGATTCCCTCAATCTTAACCCGAGTCACTGCTGCCCCCGGAAGGTAGCTGAGCAGCACTCGCCGCAAAGCATTACCCAGAGTAACCCCAAAGCCCTTTTCCAGTGGCTCGGCAACAAAGCGTCCAAAGTTTTCCCTGCTTTCAACGCACTCAATCCTAGGTGTGACTAAATGGGACAAGGTGATACCTCCGTTAACTTATCGTGAGTAGTACTCAACTATAGTCTTTCCGTCAAATTTAGCATCAATGTCATCCGGGGTAGGTAGAGATAAAACTTGACCAACAAGGTTCTGCTTATCCAGACTCAACCAGCCCAAGACAGACTTACTCTCGATGTTCTGAGTCAGTTGTTTATGATATTCAGTTTTGGTGCTTATCTCCTTCCAAGCAATGGTATCGCCTTCTTTGACCAGACAAGAGGGTATATCAGTCTTACGCCCGTTGAGTGTAATATGACCATGTTGAACTAACTGGCGAGCTTGAGAGCGAGAGTCAGCGAAGCCTAGACGATATACTACATTATCGAGCCGCCTCTCCAGCAGCACCAGTAGATTTTCCCCGGTGATACCTGGCTGCTTTTCAGCTAGAGTAAAAAGTCGCCTAAATTGCCGCTCTAGAAGCCCATAGGTATAGCGGGCTTTTTGCTTCTCCCGAAGTTGCAGGGCACGGTCAGAGACTCTATGCCGACTACCCTGCCGTCCCTGTGGTTTGCCCCGCCTATCCAGTGCACATTTGGGAGTAAGGCACCGACTCCCTTTAAGTGCCAGCTTCTCACCGCTACGGCGGCATAATCGACAAACTGATGCTGTATATCTTGCCATTTCTCTGTTTTACACCCGCCTTCTTTTAGGTGGACGACAGCCATTATGTGGGACAGGGGTCACATCCCTAATGCCAGTAATGTAGAGCCCAGAACTCTGAAGAGAACGGATAGCTGCCTCACGCCCACTGCCTGGTCCCTTAACATAGACTTCTACTTGGCGTAAGCCATGCTCCATAGCTCTGCGTGCCGCATCACGAGCTGCCAGTTGAGCCGCGTAGGGGGTGCCTTTTCGCGAACCCTTAAACCCAGCCGTCCCTGAGCTTCCCCAGGCGATAACATTCCCCTGGGGGTCGGTAAGAGTGACTATGGTATTATTAAAGGTGGATTGGATATAGGCTTTCCCTGCCGGGATAGACTTGCGTTCCCGCCTTTTTACTCTAGTTCGCTTCTTCTGTGGCATTCTACCCTCCTAGTCAACTATATAGACTTGGTTACTTCTTGGTTGCACCGCGCTTTTGCCCTCTACCAGCTACTGTTTTACGAGGACCGCGTTTGGCACGAGCATTGGTTCGGGTTCGTTGCCCCCTAACTGGTAAGTTGTGACGATGCCTGATACCCCGATAGCAGCCAATCTCAATGAGACGCTTGATGTTAAGGTTAACCTCTTTTCTAAGTTCACCCTCGACCCTATAGTCGCGGCTGATAAGGTCTCGGAGACGATTAACCTCGTCATCGGTAAGGCTCTCTACCCTGGTATCAGGGTTGATACTGGTCTGAGCTAGAATCCTCTGGCTCAAGGTAGGGCCGATGCCGTAGATATACTGCAACGAAACCCAAACCTGCTTATTTTTGGGTATATCCACCCCGGCTATACGTGCCATCTATTCCCTCCTTAGTCCGCAGAAAATTAGCCCTGCCTCTGCTTATGCTTGGGGTTAGAACAAATAATCCTAACCACCCCTCGCCGCTTCACCACCTTACACTTTTCGCATCTAACTTTAACTGAAGTTTTGACTTTCATAATGAACCTCACTAAGTAAACCGATAGATAATCCTGCCTCGGCTCAGGTCATAGGGAGAAAGCTCTATCAACACCCTGTCACCGGGTAAGATTTTAATATAATGTAATCTTATCTTACCTGAAATATGAGCCAGCACCTTATGCCCGTTAGGCAACTCGACACGAAACATAGCATTAGGTAGGGGCTCCACTACTATCCCCTCGACCTCAATAACCTCTTTCTTGGGCATCAACTCCCTGTCTCTATAGTAGTCAGTATCTCTGGTTCAGCCTCAGTAATTAAAATGGTGTGTTCAAAATGTGCTGAAAGTCTCCCATCAGCAGTAAGTACTGTCCAGTGGTCATCAGCAAGCCGGGTGCCCCAGCCACCAACATTTACCATAGGTTCGAGGGCAAGGGTCATGCCCTTTTTTAGAACTGGTCCTGAGCCTGGTGAACCAAAGTTAGGTATTTGAGGTTCCTCATGCATCTCCCGCCCAATACCGTGTCCAGTATACTCACGCACTACCGAGTAGCCCCTTGACTCGGCGTAATTCTGAATAGCGGCTGAAATATCCCCCAGTCTTGCCTCGGGATAGGCAGCACCGATGCCAGCTTCTAGGGCACCGCTGGTAGTTTCTATAAGCTCTTCAGCCTCTGAGTTAATTTCACCGATGCCTACTGTCACCGCAGCATCAGCCTGAAAACCCATAACAATCGTTCCCAGGTCAAGGGATACAATATCACTCTGGTGCAGAACCCGCTCCCCTGGAATCCCATGCACTATCTCATCATTTACTGACACACAGAGATTCGCTGGAAATCCTCGGTATCCCTTGAATGAGGGCTTAGCTCCTAGCCTTTTTAGTTCGCTGGCGGTGATAATGTCCAACTCCTTGGTTTTCATCCCTGGTTTCACCTGCGACTTAAGCGTCTCCAGTACGGTTGCCAGGATTCTACCTGCTTGCCGCATAGCATTAATCTCTTGGTCGGATTTAATAATTATACTCATTCCCGCCTCGGATAGGCAAATTCCCCGCGATGAAGGGCTGAAACCACTCTCCTCCCCACCTCATCTACACTCCCCTCTCCATCTACTTCTAGCAGCTTACCTGTCCGGCGATAATAATCAATAAGGGGGGCAGTCTGAGCAAAGTAGACCTCCAGGCGCTTCTTAATGGCTTCAGGAGTATCATCAGGGCGCTTTTGCAGCTCACTGCCACACTGGTCACACCTACCTCGAACCCGGGGAGGGGAGTCCGTAGTGTGGTATGGTGTCTGGCAGCTAGGGCAAACCCATCGCCCGCTGAGCCGTCTCAGCAGCTCCTTGTCACCGACCTTGATGTATATCACCTTATCTATAGCCTTAGCCTGCTGGGCTAAAGCTTGGTCCAATGTCTCAGCCTGTTTCAGATTCCTGGGGAAACCGTCAAGAATTGCCCCGGATTTACAATCTGGAGTAGATAGACGCTCTAAAACCATTCGTGTTGTTATCTCATCAGGAACTAACATTCCTTTCTCCATATAGGACTTAACCTGTATTCCTAACTCAGTGTCTTGCTCTAGTGCCTGCCGAAACAGGTCGCCAGAAGCAATGTGCACCAGGTTCAGCTCCCGAGCCAAGGTAGCTGCTTGTGTTCCTTTGCCTGCTCCGGGAGCCCCCAGAAAAATAATATACACCTTTTACTCCTATTTGATAAAGCCTTCATAGCGCCGCATCACTAGCTGCGCCTCTAGCTGCTTCATGGTATCCAGAGCAACACCAACCACAATCAGTAGACCCATGCTGGATAGCTGTAGCACCTGAACATCGGTAATTTCTCGAGCGAGGAAAGGCATTATTGCCACTAATGCTAGAAATAGAGCTCCTGCCCAGGTAATACGTCTAATAACATGGTGGAGATAGCTGGCGGTGAGATGCCCCGGTCGAATGCCGGGGATAAATCCCCCCTGCTGCTGAAGGACGGTAGGCAAATTCTGCTGCTCAAAAATCACCATGGTATAAAAGAAGGTAAAGCCAATTACCAGCAGAAAATAGACTACCCAGTAGAATAGACCTAGAGGCAGTGCTGCCGCCGGGTCAAACAGGTTCATAATAGTATTGGCAAAGTTGGGGTCAGCCCCAGTGGGACTGGCGAAATAACTGGCTATCATGCCAGGGAACATTACTATAGACATCGCAAAGATAAGGGGAATCATCCCTGCTGTGTTTACCCGCAGTGGAATATGAGTTGAGCCTGTTTGTTTAAGCATGCGACCACCGCGAAAGACACTGCGGGCATATTGAACTGGAATGCGGCGGTGTGCCTCGGTAAAGATAACGATTAGCGCCATAGTAGCTAGGGATATGAGAATATATATAAATAAACCCCAGGTTTGCTGCTCACCAGCCAGAAAACCGCGACCAATCGTCTCCGGTAAGCCAGCCACAATACCGCCAAAGATTATGATAGATATGCCATGACCAATACCGTATTGGGTAATAAGCTCACCTAGCCAGACACAGAACATGGTGCCGGCTACCAGTGATACCACCATGGCTATAGTTGGCAGTATAGCAGCACTACCGACAATACCCTCACGCTGAAGAAAGACCAGTTGTCCATAACCCTGGAGACCGGCTAGGGGCACTGTCAACCAGTGGGTAATCCGATTAATCCGGTGTTGGCCCGCTTCCCCCTCCTGGGAAATGGCTCGCAGTCTGGGAATAATAGGCACCAGTAGCATCATGATAATTGAAGCCGTTATATAGGGATAAACCCCCATAGCGGCGATACTGAAGTTTCTCAGGGCACCACCGCTAAACAGGTCAAGCATACCCAGTATTGGGACATTCTGGAACAGCTCTTGGAGGGCATCAGGGTCGACCCCGGGAAGAGGCACATGAGCCACAAAGCGGAATATTATCAGGAGGCCTATGGTAATGAGAATTCGGCGCCTTAGGTCGGGTAGGGTGAAGGCGTCAATCATTGCCTGAAGAAGTCGTGGTCTAGCTTGCCTTTGTCCCATACCCAACCTCCTCCACTTTGCCCCCGGCAGCCTCAATCTTGGCTTTAGCCGCAACTGAGAACTTGTTTGCCTTTACTAGAAGGGGATGATTAATATCACCCTGAGCCAGAACCTTGATTGGGTGCCGCAGAGATTTTATCACCCCGGCGGCTACCAATTTCTCTGGTGTTACCTCGCTACCAGACGCAAAGATGTTAAGTCTATTTATATTAATTATGCTATACTCCGTTCTAAAAATATTGACGAAGCCACGCTTTTGTGGCAAGCGCTTGGTTAAAGGCAACTGCCCACCTTCAAAGCCGGGGCGCGTTCTATAGCCGGAGCGGCACTTCTGTCCTTTACAACCCCGTCCCGAATAGGTGCCATGTCCACTGCCGTCCCCCCGACCCACTCGCTTCCTACTCCGCCTGGAGCCAGGGGCTGGGGAGAGTTTATCCTGCCTCATAAGCTTTCCCTCTCCACCTTAACTAGGTGTTTCACCTTGTTAATCATACCTTGAATTGAGGCGCAGTCATTATGGGTAACGGTCTGGTTTAGTCGGTTAAGACCGAGAGCCTTTAATGACCTCTTCTGAACCTCAGCGTAGCCAATACTGCTTTTAACCAAGGTGATACGCAGCTTAGCCACTGGTTACCGCCTCGTCAACATTAGGGACTGGCTCGCGTTTGGCTAATTCCTCTTTTGGCTCCTTAAGCTGGCTAAGGGCAATTATTGCTGCCTTGGCCATATTGATGCGGTTAGAACTACCTAATGATTTAGTCAGAATATCCTTAATTCCGGTTACCTCAAGCACAGCCCGGATACTACCTCCAGCGATAATACCAGTACCAGGTGCTGCTGGTTTCAGCAAGACCCTGGTTGCTCCAAATTTAACCCTTATTTCGTAGGGAATAGTAGTCCCGGCTAGTGGTACTTTAATCAAATTTTTCCTGGCAATAGCCCCACCCTTGCTAATCGCCTCTGGCACCTCGTTAGCCTTACCAATGCCGATACCTACATATCCATTACCATCCCCGGTTACTACCAAGGCACTGAAACTGAGGCGTCTTCCCCCTTTCATCACCTTGGCTACCCGATTAATGTAGACCAGTTTGTCATTTAGCGCCAGTTCTGTGGGGTCTATCTTGCTTAATGGCTCTTTCACCTATCTTTAAACCATCCCCTTAAAATTTTAATCCTGCCTGCCGAGCTGCCTCAGCCAGGGCTTTAACCCTACCGTGATACTTATATCCACCACGGTCGAAAACTACCTGGTTTATTCCTTTACTGATTGCCCGCTCAGCTATTAAAGAGCCGATAAGCGTTGCCTTAGCCCCTTTTGCTTTGCCCACTACCTCACTTCTTGTCTCCGGGTCAAGGGTTGAAGCAGAGGTTAGGGTATGCCCTCGGCAATCATCAATAACCTGAGCGTAAATATGGTTTAAGCTACGGAAAACACATAAACGGGGTCTTGAGGTTGTGCCCTCCACCTTGGCTCGGACTCGGCGGTGCCTTCGGTGACGGGCTATTCTTGACTCACTTTTTCCCATCATTCTTTCTTACCTATGGCTTTGCCTGCCTTGCCTGCTTTAAGGTGAACTAGCTCCCCAGCGTATCTGATTCCCTTACCTTTATAGGTATCAGGGGGACGAATAGCCCGAATCCTAGCTGCCATCTCGCCAACCACTTCCTTATTAATCCCGGTAGCCTTAATCCGATTTGCGCTCTCTACAACCAGGGACACACCTGGTAACGGTGATACCTCCACCGGGCGAGAATACCCGATATGAATTACCAGATTATCCCCCTTTTTTTCTGCTCGGTAACCAACACCTACTATTTCGAGGCTTTTCTCAAAGCCATTAGTTACCCCCTCTACCATATTAGCCAAGAGAGTTCGTGTTAACCCGTGTAAGGAGCGGTGCACCTTGCTATCACTGGGTCGCGATACTTTCAGGCTGTTATTGTCAAGGGTAATAGACATATCAGGGTGGAGATGACGATGAAGCTCCCCCCGGGGTCCGCTTATCGTGACCTTATCCTGTTCGATATTCACCGACACCCCTGCGGGCACGGTTATTGGCATTCGCCCTACTCTAGACATATATATCACCCTGAGAGTTAGTTACCATATATAACATAAAAGTTCACCACCGAGCCCCTGGTGCCAGGCTTGGTGCCCGGTCATTACCCCCTTAGGTGTTGACATAATAGCAATACCTAAGCCGCCATAAACCTTGGGGATTTCTTTGCGCTGAACATATACTCTTAGTCCCGGCTTACTTACTCGCTCCAATCCGGAAAGGATGGGCTGATTGTTATCACTATATTTGAGGTAAATCTTGATTACCCGGTGTGGTTTGCCCTTAAGCACCTCATAGTCACTAATAAACCCTTTCCCCTTTAGGATTCTAGCAATAGACAGCTTCGTCCGCGATGATGGCACCAGCACGAAATCATGCCTTACCATAGTGGCATTGCGTATTCGGGTTAACATATCGGCTATCGGGTCAGAGATAGTCACTCCTAACTCCTTAGTCTATACTTATTTGGTAATATCCAGTTACCAGCTTGATTTTTTCACCCCAGGAATCTGTCCGTCAAGAGCCAGTTTACGAAAACAAATACGGCACAAGCCGAACTTACGAATATAAGCGCGAGGGCGGCCACATAAATAACACCGATTATGCTGCTGCACCCTGTATTTGGCAGGTCGTTCTGACTTTACAATTTTTGACCTCTTAGCCATCAATACCTCACTTTAATCCTTGGCGAAGGGCATACCCAATGATTCCAGCAGGTGCCTGCCTTCCTCATCGGTGTTAGTGGTAGTGATAATTGACACTTCTAGTCCCCGCACCTTGTCTATCTTATCGTAATCCACTTCAGGAAAGACGATTTGCTCCTTAAGCCCCAGGGTGTAGTTGCCCCTCCCATCAAAGGAGTTGGGGGGAACTCCTTGAAACTCACGGATGCGGGGTAAGACAGCGTTTACCAGCTTGTCAAGAAAGTCATACATCCGCTCCCCGCGCAAAGTCACCTTTAACCCGATGGGCATCCCTGCCCTTAATCTGAAGGAAGCAATAGACTTCTTGGCCCGGGTCACTACCGGGTGTTGTCCCGAAATTGCCACCAAATCTTTCTCAGCCGCCTCCAGCGCCTTGGCATTCTGGACTGCTTCGCCCAAGCCAATATTAATTACAATCTTGTCTAGGCGCGGTGCCTGCATTACGTTTCTGTAACCATAGTGCTCCACTAGGTCGGGGACACTCTCTTTTTTGTAAGTTTCCTTTAATCGTGACATTTAGTCCATTACCTCGTGGCAAGAGCGGCAAATTCGAACCTTGTTACCATCGGCTAAAGAGCGGAAACCAATACGGGTAGGATGATTACACCGGCTGCAAAGTAGCATAACATTGGACACCTGAATTGGTGCCTCCCGCTCGATTATACCTGCCTGCGTAGTTGTCCCCCTTGCCCTGGTGTGCCTTTTGATAAAGTTGATGCCTTCAACCAGTAACCGTTTCTCCTTGGGGTAAGCAAAACGCACCTTACCCGTTTTACCTTTATCCTTACCGGCGATAACTAGCACAGTGTCGTTCTTTCTAATATCCAAGCTCATTAACCTCACAGAACCTCAGGTGCTAGCGAGACAATCTTGGTGAAGTTCTTTTCTCTAAGCTCCCTAGCTACCGGTCCAAAAATTCGGCTTCCTTTAGGATTGTTCTTATCAGTAAGAATCACGGCAGCATTCTCATCAAACCTGATGTGAGAGCCATCGAAACGCCGATATGGCTGAACACAGCGAATGACAACTGCCCTGACCACCTCTCCCTTCTTTACTACTGCCTCTGGGGTTGCTTTTTTTACCGTAGCCACGATTATGTCACCTACCCCAGCATATTTCCTTCCTGTGCCGCCTAACACGCCAATACACATAAGCTGCCGGGCACCGGTATTATCTGCCACTTTGAGTCTGGTGTTAGATTGAATCATACTATTCTATCCCAAAAGCTGATTTCAGGCTATTTCCTTAGGTTGAACCTCAGCTATTTCTCCCTTGGTTATTATCTCGACTACGCGCCACCGCTTTTGCCTGGACAGGGGGCGGGTTTCTATAATTCTTACTATATCCCCTTGCTTACACTCATTATTCTCATCGTGGGCTTTATACTTAACCACTCGCTTGATAGTCTTTTTATATAGCGGGTGGTGCTTGGGTGTTTCTACCGCCACGACCACTGTCTTGTCCATCTTATTACTGACGACACGACCAGCTCTGGTTTTATGCTTCTTCTCCATAGAATCTACCTTATTTATCAATATTTTTTGCCCCCCACCCCTGGAGCTAATGAGCCAAGCACCTCAGGGAG
>CAZTRJ010000009.1:17807-30530 GCA_964616615.1 uncultured Dehalococcoidales bacterium | reverse complement strand
CAGCTGCTCTTCCAATTGAGCTAGCGGCCCACATACAAACCCCAGTTTAGCAAACCTTAAATGGCAATGCAACTTATGAGGTCAATCTCGATAACCCTGCTTCCCCTGGTAAAAGTTCCAGTGCTATAATAATCCCTATGAAGGACTACTACCAAACTCTCAATGTTAATCATAATGCCAGCCAGGAAGATATAAAGAGAGCTTTCCGGCAGCTTGCCTTCAAATATCACCCCGATACCAATCCGGGCAATGAGAAGCAAGCTGAGGAGAAATTTAAGGAGATAAATGAAGCCTATGGTGTGCTCGGCGATAAAGACAAGAGGCAACAATATGATTTCGCCAGAAAGGGATGGTTTGCCGGGGCTGGCTATGATACTAGGTATAAGGGCTTCCAATATTCCCAGCAGGATATATTCAGGGATGCCTTCTCTAATCAGGCTATGTTCGACGAGCTAAGACAAATGTTTGCTCAAGCTGGGCTTAGATTCGACCAGGATTTTCTCAACCGGGTATTTTTTGCCGGTAGAGGCTTCATGTTCCAATTCTTCACCACTCCTGGTAGAACAGGCTACCAACAGCAATACCCATATACCAGAGCCTCTACTCACAAGCCAGGTTTGATAGAAAGATTAGTCTCCAAAATAACAGTAAAGATTGGTAATTATGCTCTGCGCAAGCTATTGGGTTTTGAATATGAACCTTTACCTAAACAGAACTCTGACCAGCATATCGAGCTTGAGATTTCTCCCGATGAGGCTACCGCTGGTTGTGAGAAGCAGGTTACCTATAAACGGGACAGACAGACAAGGAATTTAATGGTTCAAGTACCACCAGGGGTCAAGCCAGGAACTAGAATCAGGCTCAAAGGTATGGGCATAATAAAAGGTAAAAAAACCGGTGACCTCTATTTAGATATCAAGGTTAAGGACTAGCTCCCTGGTTATGGCCTATCTCATTCCGGCGGTAATTTGAGCTAGCTCCCAGGAATACTGATAAATGTGTAAGCCCTTACTTGAGGCAATAATCTCCCCATCGCCAACCCCTATCTCTGAAGCCATATATTCTTTCAACAGCTGAATGGCAGCCAGATTAGATGGAAAGCCAGCCCACAAGTCCCATGACCTGAAATATACAATAAAATTAAGCCTGTCATCACGAATCCTGGTATCTATCGCTCTCAGGCAAGGGGGGTCTGATAAAGAAATAGACTCTTTATCACCGACAGCCATAAAAGCCTGATTGGTATTATAGCCATCCTCCTTATACATCTTGATTACCTGGGGTATCTGCTCCTCCAGGTATTGCCCGTAGGTATATTGTTCCCCTTCGGCTTTATGCGCCGTCATAAGGTAGGGAAGATAGCTTTCTACATACTCCATAGAGGTAGGTGGTGGCACTCCCTGGGGCACATCGGCTATTAACGGTCTTGTTCCCGGATTCCTGACCCTGACAACGACAAAGTCAAGCTCTTTGCGTTGCTGACCGGCATAGCTCCCGCGCTCAATCTCATACTCGTGTCCCTCAGTCAGCGTCTTGCGCAGGCAAAGAAACCATGCCTCAGAAAGGTCTCTAGCTTCAACTACTGAAATTCTCATAGTTTTAACCAGTTAAGCAGTTTCCCCTTTGTCTCTTTCAGTTCTTGGTTTACCTGTTTTAGTTCAGTTTTTAACTTCTCTGTATTCCTAAGCTCACGAATTATTCCTTTAGACGTGCTGCCATCTCGTTATCCGGAATATCAGTAACGACGATATTTATATAGCAATCATTGCCATAATAACTAAAATGTCTTGTTATTACTTTATAACATCCTACCTTACCCCCAGTTGTTAATGTAACGCTATCCCCTACATTTGGAATAGGAATGATTTTGCCATCAGGTGCGAGAATTTCCTCGTCGTTTAAGGCGTAATCCATTGGTCTTAAATCATGCTCACCTTTATATTGGAATCCAATTGAGTATTTCATTATCTACCTTCCTTCTTGAAAATATTGAAAAACCTATCCTCATACTCTTCAAACAGACCCCAGCGGTCGAGCTCCTTTTTTAGCTCGCTGGGTTCATACTCACCCTCTAAAACCCTTCCAAAAAGCTCATCAATTCTTTGCCTGGCGTCAACCGGAATCCCGCCGGGATCCACATCTAAAAGCCCCCTACCCCTCAATTGCAGCAGGTTATTTCGTAACGAGCGTCTGGTTATTTCATAAATAAACTTCATCAATGATACATCCCAAAGCTCATCCTCACCCTTAATGATAGAAGTTAGGGGGTCACCACGCTTATCAATCTCACTACTCAGCTTGTCCACCACCGATAACAAGTCATCAGATACAATAGTAAGCTCTTTAGGCTCATTCTTGTAGATATAAAACAGCCCGGGAGCATCGGGACCATGTGCCTCGATTAGAGCATCAAAATATCTCTTGGCATTTGGACTGAACCCCTCAAGTTGGGAAAGATAATAGGGGGTTACAATCCTCGGTCTCTGAGCAGTTACCCTGCCCTCTCTAACCACTGTCTCGGAGACATTCTTTTCTACCTCAGTGTAAACCGGTTCCGTAACCAGGTAGTAGTGTATGTTTGTCGTGCCGAAGGTGGCCAGGCTCTGTTTAGGCGGCCTTAATATCTCAGTATGTTTAACTGCCTGCTGAATCCTCTCATCATCAATATCCATCAGATTCCTCGCCAAACATCGGTCATTAATAGCCTACAGTATGCTTGATAGCTCCTGTTTGTATTCGTCCAAATGCTTAAGATATTGGGAATCCAACTGAATCTCTATCTTACGCCATTCCTCCTGGAACTGCGGCTGTCTTTCTACATCTATAGCAGCGCCTACAAATGAAACTAACTTCTGTTGAAGTGCTTTCTGCACCTTAGATTCAACTTCAGTCTTCAATCTCTCATAAGCCTGCCTCCGCTGTTGCTCACCCTGCTCTATATAATGGTTAAAGATGTACCTCATCTTACTAAAAACATTCTCCACACTCACTTTATCACTTTTCAGGTTCTTTAAACCATCCATTGCCTGCCTATTACTTCTTCTGACTGAATCATCCTTGGGTAGGTTAATATTTCTGATTAGTATATCGGAAGCACCTTCTATAATATACCTTCTTACATTTTCCTCATACTGGCTCATCTCAACTACTAAATTACAATCATGCTTAAGGTACCTGACAGCCAGCTTTCCCCCCTCAGGGACATATTTCCACTTTAGCCGCTCCTTATCCGTCGCCTCCCCCAGCTTCTCTACCTTCTCCATAGCGAGCTCAAGAGCACTCTTCATATCACCCATCTAATTCCTCCAGCCATATCCTTTAAGTCTTACTAACATTATACTAAATAGTCGGTAAAGCTTAAAGCTCGGAAAAGCACTGTATATTAGAGATATTCTCTCTAGTTTATGTTTATTATAGTAAATGATATAATCTATCCACAATTCGTTCGATGAACCAGTTGATAGCTATGGAGAAGGACTTTGAAATCATAGACCATACTGCTGATGTCGGCATTGTCGCCTATGGGGCGGATATGAGCCAGGCATTTGCCAATGCGGCTAGAGCCCTATTCAGCCTGATTACCGAGCTTGATGATGTGACCGAGGTTCTGCATCGAGATGTAGAGCTGACAGCTCCTGATGAAGAGGGGCTACTGGTAGAATGGTTAAACGAGCTTATCTATCTATTTGATACTGAGAATATTATCTTTAACAGGTTTGATATTATCAAGCTTAACCATACCCAACTTAAAGCTAGAAGCTACGGGGAAACAGTAGACAAATCAAAACATAAACTTAAGACCGGGGTCAAGGCAGCCACTTACCATATGCTACAGGTTGACCGGGGTGACGGTTGTAAGGTTCAGGTATTATTTGATATATAGTAGAGGTAATGCGAAATGCCAGCACCCTGGCAGGGGATACTAAAAAAGATAGATGACTACCGCTGGGAGATTCCCCAGAGCTATAAGACGGGCATGGCGGTACCGGGCCTAATCTTTGCCACTGAAGCTATGCTTAACCATATCTGGGAAGAGCAGGTCTTTCAACAGGTAGCTAATGTAGCTTTCTTGCCCGGCATTGTCGACCACTCACTAGCTATGCCTGATATTCACTGGGGCTATGGCTTTCCCATAGGCGGGGTAGCTGCCACCAGAATAAAAGATGGGGTGGTGTCACCCGGCGGCGTCGGTTTTGACATTAATTGTGGCGTCAGGCTTCTGCGGACAAATCTTACTGAGGAAGAGGTAAGACCCAAGATTAAACAGCTTGTTAGTGAGCTTTTTGTCAATATTCCTTCAGGATTAGGTTCCACCGGCAAAATAAAGGTAAGTGAAAAAGAACTGGATAACGTCCTGATAAAGGGTAGCCAATGGGCAGTAGAAAAGGGCTACGGTGAGGCAGAGGACATTGCGGTTACTGAAGAGTCAGGCTGTATCAAAGGGGCTAACCCGGATAAGACAAGCAGCAAGGCTAAAAAGCGTGGTATCCCACAACTGGGAACCCTGGGTTCTGGTAACCACTTCCTTGAGGTGGAGGTAGTGGATGAAATCTATGACCGAGATTCAGCTACGGCTATGGGGATTGGTACTATCGGGCAGGTGCTTATCCTGATTCATACCGGTTCCCGAGGCTTTGGGCACCAGGTTTGCACTGACTATGTAGGATTATTAGCCGAGGCGGTAAAAAGGTACGACATCAATCTACCTGACCGCCAGCTTGCCTGCGCCCCGCTTGAGTCGCCAGAGGGACAGGACTACCTGGCGGCGATGTCATGCGCCGCTAACTACGCCTGGGCTAACCGACAGTGCATCACTCACTGGGCTAGAGAGTCCTTCATTAAGGTCTTTGGTAAAAGCCAGAGTGAATTGGGACTGGAGCAAATTTACGATGTGGCTCACAATATCGCTAAGATAGAGGAATACACTATCGGGGGCAAGAAACAAACCCTTTGCATTCACCGCAAGGGGTCAACCAGGGCTTTCCCGGCAGGACACCCTGATGTGCCCGATATTTACCGGGATATAGGTCAGCCAGTTCTCATCCCTGGGGATATGGGACGCTACTCCTATGTAGCCCTGGGCACAGAAACAGCGATGAAGGAGTCATTTGGTTCCACCTGCCATGGTGCGGGCAGGGTGCAAAGCCGCTCAGCGGCTAAACGCAGCCTCAGGAGTGCTGATGTTGCCCGGGCACTGGCTGACAGGGGGATTACGGTTAAGGCAGGTAGCATGGGTTCACTGGCTGAGGAAGCCTCTGAAGCCTATAAAGATGTAACTGAGGTGGTTGAAGTAACTCATAAGGCAGGAATCTCCCATAGGGTATCCAGAGCAATACCCCTAGGGGTAATTAAAGGATAGAGAAATGTATTTTAAAAATCCCATTGACGCCATAGGCCATACTCCACTAGTGGAAATGACTCAAATCAGCCCCAACAAGAGGGTGAATATCCTGGCTAAGCTGGAGGGGCAAAACCTGGGAGGGAGTGCCAGCATCAAGGATAGGATAGCAAAATATATGATAGAGAAGGCAGAGCAGAGTGG
Source organism: uncultured Dehalococcoidales bacterium (assembly GCA_964616615.1). Lineage (GTDB taxonomy): Bacteria > Chloroflexota > Dehalococcoidia > Dehalococcoidales > DAOVUZ01 > DAOVUZ01. Next base: position 24,988 of record CAZTRJ010000009.1, on the reverse strand, counting down.
AGAGCTAACCAAGGACAAAATCATCATTGAGTCCACCAGTGGTAATACCGGGATAGCTTTAGCCTGGCTGGGACATCAAAAGGGTTACCAAGTTACTATTGTTATGCCGGACAACATGAGCCTGGAAAGACAACAACTTTTAGAAATCTATAAAGCGGAGCTTATTCTCACCCCCGGCGCTTATGGGGTAAAAGGAGCCATTGATACTGCTCAGGAACTAGTGGCTCAAGATAAACGATACTTTATGCCCAACCAGTTTTCTAATCCGGCTAACCCTCTGGCTCACTATGAGACTACCGGCCCTGAGATAATAGACGATTTCCCTTATGAGCGGATTGATGTCCTCATTGCTGGCATTGGCACTGGAGGCACTATTGTTGGCGTTACCCGGCGGTTAAAAGAGAAATACCCTAATATCAAGGTGCTCAGTGTTGAACCACCCCCTGGTGATAGCATCCAGGGCTTAAGGTGTCTCGGGGCATATATTCCACCTGTTTTGGATTTGAGCCTTATTACGGAAAGAACTACCGTTACCAGCCAACAAGCGACGGAAGCCACCAGGCACTTGCTGGAAAAAGAGGGGATTTTTGCCGGCTTATCTTCAGGAGCCGTAGTCCACCAGGCAATTAAGGTCGCCAGTGAAATGGATAAGGGCAGCATAGTAGTGATGCTGGCTGATGGAGGATGGAAATACCTGAGTATGGACTTCTGGACTAAAGGTCAGTAGATATGGGCTATAATCAGCAAAATCTGGACAAGCAATATAAGCCTTTATATATAATGCCGGTGGGCAAGCCGGCTTGAAACTATGTTACTATTTCATAGAAGCGTATTGTTTTCAATAAATCTGAAGACTATAATGGGCTACACTTCAAGGAGGTGAAAAGAAATGGAAGAGGTAGAGAATCTAATCAAGGTATGTCTCGGCGAAATCGAGCGGATGCTCACGACCAAGACCGTGGTGGGTGAGCCAATGACCGTGGAGGGCAACACCCTCATCCCCCTTGTCAGCATTGGCTTTGGCTTTGGTGGCGGAGGCGGCACCGGCAAAGGTGAGAAGGAAAAAGAGGAGGGCACCGGAACCGGCACCGGCGGTGGCGGTGGCGTTAAGCCGGTTGCTGTCATTGTGGTCAACAAAGAGGGGGTGAGGATTGAGTCAGTTAAGGGAGGTGCAGCTACCTTTGCTGAGAAGGTTGCAGACATCGCAGGCAAGGTTATAGAAGAGCGAGCAGAAGCTAAGAAGGCAGCGAAAAAAGAAGGGTAAAAGAGCGTGCTTGCCCTTTACATTATAGCAAGCGTAATCCTGTTTATTATCCTTATGCTTTCCATCCCTGTCGATATGGCATTTGACCTTGCGACTCATGAGCATGCTAAAGCGAAGATAAGAATAGGGTGGCTCTTTGGGCTGGTGTGGAAGGATATACGTGCCCGGAAAAAGAAAAGGCCTAAAAAGAGAAGAAAACTGGGTATAAAGTCTTTCCTTCCACTACTCAGAATCAAGGGCTTAGCAGGAAAGATTCTCAAGCTAATTAGGCAAATCCTGGGCTGTCTCAGGATAAAACAACTGGATGTCGCCCTCAGGGTGGGATTGGATGACCCTTTCAATACTGGTATGCTGTGCTCTGTACTCTGGCCCACCCTCATTCCTCCCAGCCCATCTGGCACAGTGAGATTCAGGTTGGAGCCTGTTTTTAACCAATTCGCTTTTGAGGCCAGCCTGCAAGGATGGGTAAGATTGTTTCCCATACAGTTGGTCTGGCTTCTTGTTTCTTTTGTTCTATCACCGACGGGCTTACGCCTATTGAAGTTAATGGTGGTATCACGTTGGAAATAGAAGAAGTGAGTGCCGGACAACCTATCACTGTAGGGGAAACGATGCTACTCCCAATTGTACGCACCTCCATGAGCTACCGAAACGTTAACAACGGCATCGTGTGTTCTGGCTCGAAGAATATTGTTGGCATTGTGATCATTTCCCCGAACTGGAAGCATGCCATAAACATAGCCGGTGAAGAGGTTCCGATTGACCAGTACACGGAACAGGTCCCGGAGCTCAAAGAACTGCTACAAGGTATGTAGCGACTTGTTTTAGCAGCCAGTATTCTAAACTGTCGGCTAGGGCAAGCCGGCTTGAAACCCTCCATGAAACCACCGGGTGATAGAGTCGCTCAATATTACATAGGCACCTCAATGGCTTCTTCAGCTTCTGGAGGCAGCTCGATGGAAACCGGCTGGTTATAGTCGTAACATAGCAAATCAATGACGATATCCATGGTCATTACCCCTTCTTCCCCGGGAAAACCCATAGCCTCAGGGGTCAATTCCACAGTCATATCTATCTCTGCCCTGGTTAAGAAATAGGTGTCCTTGGCCACCCATTGCTTCATAGAGAAGCTGCTGAACATTTCCTGAATAAATTCCTCCGCAACCGCAGGCATTTCCCCTGTTAACTCCGCTTGCTGCATAGCTAATTGCCAGAGCTGCTCCATATCCGGGGTAATCTCAAGCACATAACAGTCTATGCCTCCTACACTCTCACTGCCTATGACCTCGACCTGCGCCGCTTCAAGGAGCGCTATCTGAGGCTCAACCTGGTTCATGTCTTCCCAGGTGCCCTCTGGCATCTCTGACTTCACCCACATCGGTTCCATTCCTGGGATTTCCATAAACATGTACATCATATCACCAATAAGATATGTCGCCATCCCCATTTCTATTTCGTCTTCCCCAGGCATTGCCATAGTTATGACCATGTCCATCACCATCTGCCCATTCTCAAGGTCTAAAGCACCGCTACCGCCTATCACCATAGTCATTTCAACTGTTTCACCCTCAGCCTCGGCGGCAATGTCCATGGTCATATCCATATCAAATTGGTATGTTTTTATGTCATCTAACGATTCCACTACGCCGTCGACTATCTCTTGTGCTAAGGCTCCCGGGACACAAGCAGCTAAGGAAAGAACCATAGCCAGGGATAGAGATATAGTTAAAATTTTCTTCCACATCTCATCCTCCTTTGTACTAGATTTACCTACCACTCAACAGGGCAAAGCCTTTAGCCCCTTTATTTGTCCCGATAATACCTCCTTTCTACTTACTGGCTTTTTGTTTTAGCAACCAGTATTCTAAGCCATCAGCCAAAGCCAGCCAACTAGCTTCTATAATATTGGTTGAGCTGCCTACTGTCCGCCATTGGTCAACCCCATCGCTGGACTCAATAAGAACTCTGACCTGAGCGGTGGTGCCCACACTCTCCTCCAGAATGCGAACCTTATAGTCAACTAACCTGACCTGAGCTAAGCTGGGATAGAACTGTAATAGCGCCTTGCGTAATGCCTGGTCCAGGGCATTAACCGGGCCATTACCCTCAGCCGCGGTGTGCATTATCTCGGTGCCCACCCTTACCTTCACCACTGCCTCGGCTAGCATCTCTTCCGTCCCTTTCTGAGTAGACGGGCGTCGTCTTTTCTCGACCACTACCATAAAATCAACCAGCTCAAAGGGTGGCTGGTAATCTGGCTTAGCCCGGCGGACAAGTAGCTCAAAGGAAGCTTCGGCATTGTCATACTGGAAACCATGACTCTCCAGCAACTTAACCTGCTCCAGCAACTTCTGCGCTTCCTTACCTTCCAGGGGTAAACCTAATCCCTTTTCCTTGGCCTTATATAGAATATTTCCCTTTCCCGATAGCTCAGATACCACCACCTTTGGCTTATTACCTACCTTAGCCGGGTCTATATGCTGATAGCTATCCGCCCACTTCACCACGCCGGAAACATGAAGCCCCCCTTTATGGCTAAAGGCACTGGAACCAACATAAGGCAGGAAATCATCGGGAATAAGATTAGCTGCCTCACTTACATAGTGTGATACCTCAGTCAATGCAGCCAACTGCTTATCAGTAATACAATCAACATTCATCTTGAGCTTCAATGCCGGGATGATAGAGCAAAGGTTAGCATTGCCACAGCGCTCACCATAGCCATTAATAGTACCCTGAACTTGACTAGCCCCAGCTTCTACCGCAGCCAGGGTATTAGCTACCGCCAAACCAGCATCATTATGAGCATGAATGCCCAACGGCACAGCAGTCAGCTTCCTAGCGGCGTCAACAGCAACTGCTATCTCGTTGGGCAGGGTGCCACCGTTAGTATCACAAAGCACCAGGTAGCTAGCTCCAGCTTCGGCAGCAGTTGCTAAACAACGCAGAGCATAATCAGGGTTAGCCTTGAAGCCATCAAAGAAGTGCTCGGCATCAAAGAAGACAGTAAGGCCCTTTGCCTTGAGATACCCTATTGAGTCGGCAATCATGCTCAGGTTCTCTTCCAAACTGGTTTCCAGCACCTGGGTAACCTGCAAAGTGGAGCTCTTGCCGACAATAATAACTGCCTTTACCCCGGCATCAGCCAGAGCCAGCAGGTTAGCATCAGTTTCAGCTTTAGCTTTAGGTCGTCGGGTGCTGCCGAAAGCAACCAATACCGAGTGGGCAAGGGTCAGGCTCTGCGCCTTATCAAAGAACTCAACATCTTTAGGATTAGAGCCAGGCCAACCACCTTCTATAAAGTGGATACCCAAATCATCAAGTTTCTGGGTAATATGAAGTTTATCAACCACTGAGAAGGAAATACCCTCCCTCTGTGCTCCATCCCGAAGTGTGGTATCATAAAGCTGAACTTGTGTCAATTCTTAGCCTCCCACCTTCCCGGCAATTAAATCCCCCATCTCCCTTGTCCCCACCTTTGTTTTGCCTCCGTCCATTATATCATAAGTACGGTAATCCTGATGTAAGACCTCTTCAACAGCAGTCTCAATAGCCTCTGCCTCTTTTACCAAGCAAAAAGAGTAGCGTAGCATCATGGCTACACTGAGAATGATAGCAATAGGATTAGCCATATTCAGCCCGGCACGGCGAGGGGCACTGCCATGAATAGGTTCATACATACCGAAGATATTGACCCCTTCCTGTGGCACTCCAGCCAGACTAGCTGAAGGCAGCATTCCCATAGACCCCGCCAGCATTGACGCCTCATCGGTAAGGATATCACCAAACATATTCTCGGTAACCAGAACATCAAAATAGGTAGGGTTCTGGATTAGTCGCATCGAGCAGGCATCTACCAGCATATGCTCCAGCTCCACATCAGGATAGTCTGAAGACACCTCTACTGCCACCTGCCGCCACAAGCGGGAAGATTGCAGAACATTGGCTTTATCTACCGAGACCAGCTTTTTACGCCGGCTCCGTGCCAGTTCAAAGCCAACCCGGACAATACGCTCAATCTCCTGCTCTGAGTAGGTCATGGAGTCGGTAGCCAGTCTGCCCCGGGATGTCTGCCACCGTCTCTTGGGTCGAGCAAAGTAGAGACCTCCGGTAAGCTCACGAACAAATATAAAATCCACGCCATCAATGACCTTGGGCTTCAGATTAGTAGAATCAACAAGCATAGGCAATACCTTAACCGGGCGCAGATTGGCGAACAGCCCCAGCCCCTTTCGTAACGCCAAAAGACCATCTTCAGGATGAACCTTAGATGTGGGGTCATCCCACCTGGGTCCGCCCACTGCACCTAATAACACTGCACCGCAACTCTGACACATTTTCAGGGTATCTGGCGAAAGCGCCGCTCCCTGCTGGTCAATGGCAACACCACCCACCAACCCATAGTGCAAGTTAAAACTGTGTCCAAACCTGCTACCTGTTGCCTGCAACACCTTGATTCCTTCAGTGGTAACCTCGGGACCAACGCCATCACCGGGTAAAACCGCTAGGTTAAACTCCACCTAAAGCCTCCTATTAATTAATCTTTGCTTGGTATACTCAATCAGCCCGCCGGCAGAGATAAGCTCAGCCATAAAATCGGGGTAAGGCTTGGCGGTAAAGGTCGTTCCGCTGGTTATATTCTTTATCTTGCCGCGGGACAGGTCAACCTCAAGCAAATCGCCAGCCTCGGTTTTCTCCACTGCTTCCTCACATTCAAGCAGGGGCAGACCAATATTTATGGCATTGCGGAAGAAGATACGGGCAAAGCTTTTAGCTATTATACACGATATTCCTGCTGCTTTAATCGCCAGCGGGGCGTGTTCCCGGGATGAGCCACAGCCGAAGTTGGTAGTTGCCATCATTATATCTCCCGACTGTACCCTAGCCACAAACTCCTGGTCTATATCCTCCATGCAGTGCTTTGCCAGCTCTGCCGGGTCAGACACATTCAGATACCGAGCTGGGATAATAACATCGGTATTAACATCAGCCCCGTATTTATGAACTTTGCCTTTTAACATAATATAGCCTCCTTATCCAAGACCCTTGGAGAAATCCAGGGTTTACTTCCTAGACCTCTACATACTCGGTAAATGAGGCGGGTTCGGGAAGGGGCAAACCATCTTCTCTAAGCCCTTCAATGTGAAAACTAATAGCCTCTCTAATGTTCTTTTCTGCCTCGTCACGAGTAGTTCCGGTGGCAATACATCCCGGTAGGTCTGGAGAGTAGGCAGAATAATTACCATCAGCTTTCTCAAATATGACTAGATATTTATACATAGAGCTACTCCTTTAGCTTTGCCTGCTTCAAAATACTATCCAGCGTCCCAGGCGCCAAATCATGGTTCAAATTACCGGCGATAGTAACACGCCCCAGCTTTGTTGGATGTTTATATTGGCGATGACTGCCACGAGTGGCAACAACATACCAGCCATCATCCTCAATCATCCTGATTATATCACGAACCTTCATGAGGTTTAGAGTTCCGTGTTACTTTGAAGATTGTTTATCAACCTCTCACCCTTTATCCCTCTCCCCTTAGGAAGGGGAGAGGGAAGATAATTTCTTAAAGGGGCTTCGCCCCTTTTAATCCCCTAGCCCCGTATTTATGAACCTTGCCTTTTAATATCAAGTGACAGCTTCTTTGGTTAGCTTCGCTGTCATGGTAACTACATTATCTTCCCAACCCTTCTCCGCAAATTTTCTTATTTTATCTTTAATATCTTTTTCCGAAAACAATATCCATTTTCCCTTTTGCTTCAAAAAATAGTCTCTTATATTTTGCTCATCCTCTGGATACTTGATATGCCCAGCAGCTAGTGCATAATTTACTTTTGTCTCTTTGTTTATGAGTCCTTTCTCTAGAAATTCCTCTTTTAATCTTTCAAATATAAGCACATTAGCATCAACCGCCAT
>CAZTRJ010000009.1:0-17797 GCA_964616615.1 uncultured Dehalococcoidales bacterium | reverse complement strand
TCTTTCAGTTACAATCTCTCTAAATTTACTATCATTAAATAACAGGTAACGCTTTACATCCTTTTCTTCATATTTCTTAGAGACTTTGCCAGAAACTGCCCCATAATAAACACCATAAGAATCAAGATAAGACTTAACCTCTACCAATAATAATTCGTTTTCCTTCACATTTAATGCCACAAGGTCTATTTCTGGTCTGGGCATCGAATATGTACCAATATCCCGCTTATCTTGCTTTGAGATATTAACCTTAACGGATTGCCTAACCCAGTAACCTTCTTCTTCCAGATATAGTCTTACAATGTCTTCGAATGCGTTCATCTGTTCCTCCTCACACCCCCACCAAAGCCCTCTCAAAGTCCTTTACCCTTTTCGGTTTCCCTGCTTTATCTGGCTCGATGGTATGACCCTCTTCTCTCAGGTGATCGGATTGGGCGTCTACGCCGCCGGGGAATTTTTCGTTGAGTTCCCCTTTAGATTTTAATGTCCGCCAGTAGGGAGTAATATCCTTCTTACCTTCGGCAGCGGCTTCCTCGGCGGCATGAGCCGCAATCCAGGCAAAAATTCCAGTGGTTATCGGGCAACCAATGCTAGCCCCGTGTTTTCGAGCAAGTACCTCACGAATTTGATTTATGGTAGTAACCTTACCTCTGGGAACTGCTTTCATAATTTCATCTACTTCTCTTGGTGCTGGAATAACCACTGTCCCCGTTCCCCATCTTTTACTCATTTTGCCAGTGATTTCTACTACCTTGGGCAAGTCTTTGCTATCTGCCAGTTTTTCCTGCCAGGTTTTGCGTATTTTAGGCATTGAACCTCACCCCCTAATTTCAATAACCTCCTCTGGACTGGTAATCTTACCTTCTATGGCGCTGGCAGCAGCCACGGCGGGGCTTGCCAAATAGACCTCTGATTTGGAGCTGCCCATCCTGCCCACAAAGTTGCGGTTGGTGGTTGATATACAGCGTTCACCATCAGCCAGAACCCCAATATGACCACCAAGACAGGGACCACAGGTCGGGGTGCTGACCACAGCACCGGCTCGGATAAATACTCCTATCAGCCCTTCTCTCAGGGCATCAAGATATACCTGCTGTGAGCCGGGAAGAATAATACAGCGCGCTCTCGGGTGCACCTTTCTCCCCTTCAATATCTGAGCAGCAACCCGTAAGTCTTCAAGCCGACCGTTGGTGCAACTGCCAATTACGGCTTGATTGATTTCTATATCCCCTACCTGACTAATCGGTCTGGTGTTAGCCGGCGAATGGGGCAGGGCAACCTGAGGCTCCAGGGCTGAGACATCATACTCCATAACCTGAGAGTATTCAGCATCGCCATCTGGTTCATAGACCATGTAAGGGCGTTTGGCTCTAGACTTTATGTAAAGTTGTGTCTTATTATCCACCCTGAAAACACCAGCTTTAGCTCCAGCCTCAATTGCCATATTAGCCATAGTAAATCGTCCATCTATGGATAAGGCGTCTATCGCCTCGCCGGTAAACTCCATTGCCGAATACAGGGCACCATCAACTCCAATGTCGCCGATAGTAAATAGAATTAAGTCCTTACCCCCCACCCATTCCCCCAGACTCCCGTGGTAAATCAGCTTAATCGTCGGTGGCACCTTCATCCAGATGTCGCCAGTGGCCATTGCCGCCGCAATATCAGTTGACCCCATCCCGGTAGCCAGGGCACCCAGAGCGCCGTAGGTGCAGGTGTGGGAATCAGCCCCGATAACCACATCCCCCGGCAGCACCAGCCCCTGCTCTGGCAAAAGCACATGCTCAATACCCATCCGCCCCACTTCAAAGTATATTACCCCCTGCTCATAACAAAACTCACGCATCAGCTTAGCCTGCTCTGCCGAAGCGATGTCCTTATTGGGCACAAAGTGGTCAGGCACCATCACCACCTTTTTGGGGTCAAAGACCTTACCCACCCCAATTCGCTGAAACTCCCTGATGGCAATGGGGGCGGTAATATCATTGGCTAGAATCAGGTCAACCCTGGCATTTATGAATTCGCCGGGGCTTACCTCCTCCTTACCAGTATGGGCAGCGAGTATTTTCTCAACTAAAGTCAATGTAGTTCCTGTTCACCTGGAATATTAAGAAATTAGCCCTGAGATAGGCTCTCATTAAGCGGGATGCGGACCAATAACACAAATGACCTCATAAGTAAAGTGGTAATAGCAAGAAGTATAGCACCATCTCTACCTCAATTCTCACTCAGCACCTCTGCTAAAAACCTACTCCGCCACTTTTCTAGCTGCTAATAACCGATTAAGAGCATTCATATAGGCTTTAGCGCTGGCGACAATAATATCAGTGTCGGCACCCCGCCCGGTATAGGTTATGCCCTCGCTCTCTATCCTTATCAGCACATCACCGATAGCATCAATACCTTCGGTCACGGACTTAACACTAAATTCAATCAGTGAATTAGGCACCCCCACTATCCGATTAATAGCCTTATATACAGCATCAACGGGTCCGGTACCAAGGGCAGCATCAGCTAGAACCTGACCATCAGGGGCACCAAGTATAACTGAGGCGGTGGGAATACCTCTGTCTCCGCAGGACACCTGAATGCGGTCAAGGTGATAGACTTCAGATACGGTGCGTAGCTCCTGGGCGATAACAGATTCTATATCTCGGTCGGTAATGTCCTTCTTTTTATCAGCCAGTTCTTTAAACGCGGAGAAGGCACGGTCAAAATCCCCTTCACCCAAACTATAACCCAATTCCGCCAGCCGTTCCTTAAAGGCATGCCGCCCACTAAGCTTACCCAATACCAAACTACTGGCTGGTATACCTACTGTTCTGGGGTCAATTATTTCGTAGGTTATCGGCATCTTGATGACGCCATCCTGGTGGATTCCCGACTCATGGCGAAAGGCATTGGCGCCAACAATTGCCTTATTAGGTTGAACCAGAAAACCAGTTAGTTCGCTTACCAGTCGGCTGGTTTTATAGATTTGCTCGGTATCAACATTAGTCATCAGGCTAAAAAAGTCGCCACGGGTCTTAACCGCCATCACAATTTCCTCAAGTGAGGCATTGCCTGCCCTTTCCCCGATACCATTTATGGTGCACTCCACCTGTCTTGCTCCCCGTTTGACCGCCTCCAGACTATTAGCCACCGCCAGACCCAGGTCATTATGGCAATGAACACTAACTGTAGCCCGGTCAATGTTGGGCACACTCTGGAAAATCCCGTCAATGAGACTGCCAAACTCACCAGGGATAGCATAGCCCACGGTATCGGGGATATTTACCGTGGTCGCACCGGCATCAATAACCGCTTCCACGATTTGATGGATATACCCGGGCTCGGTTCGGCTGGCATCCATAGGTGAAAACTCAACATCATCAACATATTTCTTAGCCCGGACCACCATATCACGAGAAGCCTCTAAAACCTGCTCACGGCTCTTTTTCAATTGATAAACGAGGTGTATATCTGATGCCGACAGAAACACATGTATTCGTGGGTGCTCAGCCCCTTTAACCGCCTCCCAAGCCCGGTCAATGTCATCAGGATGAGCCCGGGCTAGGGCGCAAACTATGGGGGTGCGAACCTCCTTGGCAATAAGCTTTACTGCCTCAAAATCGCCCGGAGTGCTAATGGGAAAGCCAGCCTCGATAACATCTACGCCAAGCTTCTCCAGTTGTTTAGCAATCTCCAACTTTTCCTGGATATTAAGTGTCCCCCCCGCCGCCTGCTCTCCATCCCGCAAGGTGGTATCAAAGATTATTACTTTGTCCATATTTCCCCTATTTCTTTACTTCCCCTTCAGCCACGGCATCATCTGGCGTAGCTCAGCGCCAACCTCCTCAATAAGGTGCTCTTTCTCCATGCGCTTCAGGGCATTATAAACCGGGCGACCGGCCTGGTTTTCCAAAATCCACTCTTTAGCAAAGCTACCATCCTGAATCTCGCTCAGGATTTGCGCCATCTCATCCTTAACCTCATCATCAATAATCCGTGGTCCCCGGCTATAGTCACCATACTCAGCAGTATCACTGACTGAGTATCGCATATAACTCAAGCCACCCTTATACATCAGGTCAACGATAAGTTTAAGCTCATGGAAACATTCAAAGTAAGCTATTTCTGGTTGATAGCCAGCCTCAACCAGTGTTTCAAAGCCCGCCTTCACCAGACCTGAAACCCCGCCACATAGCACTGCCTGCTCACCGAAGAGGTCAGTCTCCGTCTCCTCAGCAAAGGTTGTCTCAATAACACCGGCTCGGCTACAGCCGATGCCCTTAGCATAGGCAAGAGCTATATCCTCTGCCTTACCTGAAGCATCTTGATGAACCGCCACTATTGCCGGCGGTCCTATACCCTCGGTATAAAGCTGCCGTAGCATATGCCCCGGGCATTTAGGAGCTATCATAGTAACATCAATATCAGGTGGCGGGATGATTTGCCCATAGTGGATGTTAAAGCCATGAGCAAACATCAGGGTATTGCCTGGGGCTAATCCTTTTTCAACTTCCCCGTAATAAATTGCCCGCTGTAGAGTATCCGGTGCCAGCATGATAATCATGTCGGCTCTCTGTGCCACCTCAGTCGCAGTTAATACCTCAAAGCCAGCCTGTTTAGCATCATTCCAGCCCTGACTTCCCTTAGCTTCAGCCACTATTACCTGGCAGCCACTTTCCCTGAGGTTCTGCGCCTGGGCGTGCCCTTGACTCCCATAGCCGATAACGCCGATTACCTTTCCATCAAGCAAACTTAGCTCAGCATCACTGTCATAGAATATCTTTGCCATGGTTTCTATCTCCTTTATTTTTTATTAGGCCGTTTTTTGCCTTTTGTTACGAGTATCAGATAATCTTTCTTCCACCACCAGTGGTCCCGAACTACCCCTGACCATAGCTACACGACCGGTCCTGACTATTTCCCTGATACCAAAACCACGAAGCAAACCATACAACGAATCGACTTTCTCCTCATCGCCGGTAACCTCGACTGTTACCGAGTCGGAGGCAACATCTACTATTTTTGCCCTGAATATATCCACAATCTGCATAATCTCACTTCTGGTAGAAGAAGTGGCTTTTACCTTTATAAGCGCCAATTCGCGAGCAATTACGTCATCCCCACTAATGTCAGATACCTTGACCACATCTATTACCTTATCCAACTGCTTCCTAACCTGTTCTACCATTGTAGTTGCCCCATCGACGACAATAGTCATGCGCGATAAATGAGGTATTTCACTGCGCCCCACAGCAATACTCTCAATGTTAAAGCCACGCCTTCGGAAGAGGCTCGCCATGCGGTTAAGCACTCCAGGCCTATCCTCTACTAGAGCAACTAGGGTGTGCTTTGTCTCCGCCATATTGTCACCTCCTTCTTAAGCTCAGATATTACTCACCGAGAGCCTGGCGGAATCAGCCAAGACTTTCGCCTTTTCCTTGGGTTCCTCAAGAACCTCGGCTAAAGCTGCTCCCGGTGGCACCATAGGATAAATATTCTCCTCTGGTTCTACTATGAAGTCTATCAGGAAAGGACCTGGCTCACCCATGGCTTGCTGTATAGCTGGAACCACTTCCTCTTTACGAGTAACCCTTACCCCAGGGAATCCGTAGGCTTCAGCAATCTTGATGAAGTCAGGGCTACTCAGTGGTGTGGCTACATATCGTTTTCCATAGAACATTTCCTGCCATTGCCTTACCATTCCCAGATAGCCATTATGAAGAATGGCTATCTTAACTCCAATATTATCCTGAACTATGGTGGCTAACTCCTGTATCGTCATTTGAAAGCTACCATCCCCGTCAATTAACCAAACGGTATCCCCGGGACAACCTACCTTAGCCCCCATAGCCGCCGGCAGCCCGAAGCCCATAGTTCCCAGTCCACCAGATGAGATTAGACTATTGGGCTTATTATACCAGTAGTGTTGAGCCGCCCACATCTGGTTCTGACCCACTCCGGTAACTATAATAGCCTCACCCTGCGTTACCTCATATATCTTGCGAATGACAAATTGAGGCAGGAGCCCTTCACTGTTTCTGATTTCTATTGAGGGGTGTTCCCTTCGCAAACCATCAAGCTGTTCAATCCAGTCAATATGCTGGGTAGAGATAATCAGTTTATTTAAGGCGTCCAGAATTACCTTTACATCACCAACTATGGGCACATCTACACGCACATTTTTACCGATTTCAGCGGGGTCAATATCAATATGGATAATATGAGCATGCGGGGCAAAGGCACTCACCTTAGCCGTAGCCCTATCATCAAACCTCATACCAATAGCAATAAGGACATCAGCCTCCCCCACCGCCATATTGGCATAAGCCATGCCATGCATACCCAGCATACCATAGCTTAAAGCGTGAGACTCAGGGAAACAACTAATACCCAGTAAAGTAGTTATCACCGGTATTTGTGCTGTCTCAACTAGTTGCTTAAGCCCGGCATAAGCTCCAGAGATAATTACCCCCCTACCGGCAATAATAAGAGGCTGACGAGCTTCGTTTATGAGCTTGGCCGCTTTCTTTATCTGTGCCGGGTGCCCCTGAAGTGTCGGCTTATAGCCAGGCAAATCCAGCTGGCTTGGATAGTGAAATTCCGCCTGCTCTATTTGAACATCTCGTGGCAAATCAATGAGCACTGGACCTGGCCGGCCAGTCCGAGCCAGATAGAAAGCTTCCTTAACTGTTTTAGCCAGTGAACCAGCATCAAGGGCAAGATAGTTATGCTTGGTAATAGGTAGCGTGATGCCAGTAATATCTATCTCCTGAAAAGCATCCTTACCGATAAAGGGTCTAGCTACCTGTCCGGTGATAGCCACTATAGGAACGGAATCCAGGCAAGCGTTAGCAATCCCGGTTACCAGATTAGTCGCCCCAGGACCGGAGGTAGCCATACATACTCCTACCTTCCCTGTAGCCCGGGCGTAACCGTCAGCGGCATGGGCAGCACCCTGCTCATGACGCACCAGAATATGGCGGAGCTGAGGATACTGAGGTAAAGTATCATAGAGCGGCAGGATAGCTCCGCCAAGGATGCCAAAAATAACCTCTACTCCCTCTCTTACCAGGCTCTCACACAGAATCTGGGCACCTGTCATTTTCATAATTCTCAACCTCACCCCCTTTTACTCACTAAACACCGCCCCGGTGCTGGCGGAACATACTTTTTCGGCATAATACCTGAGATAGCCTGCTTTCACTTTAGGCTCAAACTCAGCCAGACCAGCCAGACGCTCGGCTATCTCTTCATCACTAAGCTCTACCTCAAGCCTATGGTTAGGAATATCAATCCTGATTATATCCCCTTCAGTTAAGGCAGCAATGGGTCCACGGCTGGCTGCCTCCGGCGAGACATGACCAATAGCCGCCCCCCGAGTACCTCCAGAAAAACGCCCGTCAGTTATAAGGGCTACCTCTTTATCCATACCCATGCCGCTCAGGAGAGCAGTGGGGGTAAGCATCTCCTTCATCCCCGGTCCACCTTTAGGTCCCTCATAACGAATGACTACAACTTCCCCCGATCTTATGCTGCCATTCATAATAGCCTGTGTCGCCTCTTCCTCAGAGTCAAAAATCCTGGCTGGTCCCCGATGAACCATCATCTCAGAGACTACTGCCACCCTCTTTACCACCGCCCCATCCGGCGCCAGATTGCCAAACAACATGGCAATACCCCCGGTAGCTGAGTGAGCAGTAGCCGTAGTGCGGATAACATCTTTATCACTGACCTCAGCGCCGGCAATAATCTCAGCCACTGATTTGCCTGACACTGTTGTTGACCCCAGGTTTAGTATTCCCTGTAGCTCCTTCATCACCGCCGATACGCCACCAGCACGGTCTAGGTCCTCAACATGATAGTTACCAGCCGGGCTTAGCTTACACAAGTGAGGGGTTCGCTCCCCTATTTCATTTATCATTGACAGCGGGAAATCAACTCCTGCCTCATGGGCTATTGCCTTAAGGTGCAAAACTGAATTAGTGCTACCGCCTAATGCCATATCAACGGTAAAAGCGTTATGGATAGAATCCTTATCTATTATATCCCGGGGGCGAGTATCTCTAGCCA
Organism: uncultured Dehalococcoidales bacterium; assembly: GCA_964616615.1. GTDB lineage: Bacteria > Chloroflexota > Dehalococcoidia > Dehalococcoidales > DAOVUZ01 > DAOVUZ01. Next base: position 9,736 of record CAZTRJ010000009.1, on the reverse strand, counting down.
GCAGTTCCATAATTTGCTTTCCGGCTTCTTTGGCTAACTGCCGCCGTCTAGTATCTACTGCCGGAATGGTGCCATTCCCGGTTAACCCCATTCCCATCGCTTCAGTAGCACAATTCATGGTGTTGGCAGTGAACATTCCAGCACAGCTACCACACCCGGGGCAGGCAACCTCCGCCAACTGTTCCAGTTCCTCCTCGGTCATATGCCCAGTGGTAACCTTACCTACCGCCTCAAAGACAGAGATGAGGTCAACCGGCTTAACTCCGTCACTGCTACTCAGATGCCCTGCCAGCATCGGTCCACCACTAATAAAGATGGCAGGCAGATTCAGCCTTACCGCTGCCATCAGCATCCCCGGGACTATCTTGTCACAATTAGGAATAAAGACCAAAGCATCAAAGGCATGAGCCTCAGCCATTATCTCCACCGAGTCAGCAATTAATTCACGGCTGGGCAGGCTGTATTTCATCCCCAGGTGGTTCATAGCAATGCCATCGCAGACAGCAATGGTGTTAAACTCAAAAGGAACACCACCACCACTACATACCCCTGCCTTGACTGCCTCAGCGATATCTCGCAGGTGTATATGCCCGGGGACAATTTCAGTAAAGCTGTTAACAACGCCTATAAGAGGCTTGTCTATTTCGCCCTGTCTCCAGCCTACGGCGTGCAATAAAGCCCGATGCGGAGCCCGCTCTATGCCCCTTTTAACCACATCGCTCTTCATATTTTCCATCCACCTTTATTATTTTAATATTTAATAAAAAAGCCGTCCTGTGGAGACGGCCCCTATCCTGTGGAGACGACCCACCGGCCGTATTATGTATATGTAACAAGTACCAAAATAACGAGATTTTTATCCATAGTGATGATAAACTAGCATAGTTCTAGTTTATTGTCAAGCCAGCCCCATTTAACTAACCTTCCATCTTCTTTATCTTATTCAGCCTCCACTGATGTCTCCCCCCTTCAAACTCAGAGGTAAGAAAAGCATCAATGATTTCAGGTAGTGTATCTTGTGCCTGCCCTCCCCCCAAACAAAGAATATTGGCATCATTGTGCTGACGAGCCCGCTGAGCACTGAAGGCATCATGACACAGGGCAGCTCTTATCCCCTTGACCTTATTAGCAGCAATGCTCATACCAATACCAGTGTTGCATATCAAAATACCAAATTCAAAGTTACCCGTCATTACCGCTTCAGCTACCTTCCGGGCAATATCAGGGTAATCCACGGGGTCAGTAGTGTAGCAACTAAAGTCCTCATAGCTGTGCCCGGCTTCGCTAATTAGCTTGATAATACATTGCTTGAGATTTAGCCCTCTATGGTCACCGCCAATAGCAATACGCACCATTTAGTCTCCCTCCCCGAACACGATTTCTCCACATGCCCGCCTGAGTTCCTCCCTTGATACCGCCCCCTCTCGCAAGACTACCGGCATCTCCCCGGTCACATCAACTATGGTAGATTCCCTACCACCGGGACACCGACCACCATCAATAACCAGGTCTATATTACCACCAAATTGAGAGTAGACCTCGCCAGCAGTCAATGCACTTGGCTTGCCACTCAGATTAGCACTTGTGCCCACAATAGGCATTCCCAGACCCTGGGCAAGGGCAACGGGAACAGGATGGGCAGGAACACGAACGGCTACGGTTTTACCCCCGGCAGTGATAATATCAAGGACTGATTTAGCCTTATATAAGACTATGGTCAAGGCACCGGGTAGAAATTTATCGGCTAAAAGCCAGGCAACCTGAGGCACAAGCTCAGCCACCTCGCTTATCTGTGAGGTATGAGCTAGAAGCAGAGGCAGTGCCATATTCTGTGGTCGTCCCTTTACCTGATAAACACGCTCCACCGCCTGAGGAATGTTAGCACCAGCCCCCAGCCCATAGACAGTATCAGTAGGGAAGGCAACTATCCCTCCCTGCTTCAGGATAGAAATACCCATCTCAACCTGCTGTTGAACATCGGAATCAACCTTATCTAACATTACCCTTATCATCTACTAAGAATGTTTTTCCTCTTGACGCCAGTATATCACAGTGATAACCTTTGATAAATGGATAAAGCCAAGCGCAAATCAAAACCAACCTCAAATGAGAGTCACCGAGTAGCTACCAGTGGTGATATTGAGGTCTCCACCTACCTGGAGATTGCCAAAGAGATAGGTGGTGAGTCACCGGTTTCACCCAAGGAAGCCATACCCGGTGCTGAGCGTGAGGCTATAGTCGTCATTGACTTTGGCTCACAATATAGCATGCTAATCGCCCGACGAGTCCGTGAGTGCCAGGTATACTGTGAGCTACTACCTTATGATACCCCGTGGGAGAAGATAGCCCCGTTACATCCCAAGGGATTTATCTTCTCCGGAGGACCGGGTAGTGTCTATGAACCTGATGCTCCTCTGGCTCTGGCTGATATTTATGAAAGCCAGTTACCAATACTGGGCATCTGCTACGGGATGCAAGTTCTGACCAAGCAGCTAGGGGGACAGGTTACACCAGGAACCAAGCACGAGTATGGTCACGCTATCCTTCACTTAAGCGATGTAGATTCGCCTTTATTTGCTGATTTACCTTCCTCCTCCCCGGTATGGATGAGCCACGCCGATAGAATTGAAGAAATGCCGCCCGGTTTTACTGCCTTAGCCTATACTGAAAATTCACCGTTTGCCATCATAGGTAACGGTAAGAGTGTATTTGGACTTCAGTTTCACCCTGAGGTAGCCCATACCCCTGAGGGGAAGACAATCCTGAGAAATTTCGTCTACCAAGTATGTGGCTGTAAGGGAAACTGGACGATAGGCAACTTCATCAATGATAACCTGTCTAGAATCAAGAAACAGGTAGGTAAGGGTAAGGTCATCAGCGCCCTGTCAGGAGGAGTGGATTCGTCGGTAGTGGCTACCCTCATCTACCGGGCTATCGGTGACCAGCTTACCTGCATCTTCGTCAATCACGGGTTACTGCGTCGTGAAGAAGTGGAAAGAACCTTTAATGTCTTCCGACTCAACCTGGGCATGAATATTATCTATGTTGATGCCAGTGAGAGGTTCCTTAGCCGCCTGAAAGGAATAACCGACCCCGAGATGAAGCGCAAGATTATAGGCGAGGAATTTATCGCCGTATTTGAGGAGGAAGCTCAAAAAATAGGTAAGGTTGATTTCCTGGCTCAAGGAACCCTCTACCCCGATGTCATTGAGAGCGCGGCTTCAGGAAGCCGAGCTTCAGCCAAGATAAAAACTCACCACAATGTTGGTGGCTTGCCCGCCAAGATGATGCTTCAGCTAATTGAGCCGGTGCGTGACCTGTTTAAGGATGAGGTGCGTCAGGTAGGACTAGCGCTAGGTCTCCCTGAAGAGATGGTGTGGCGACAGCCCTTCCCTGGTCCCGGACTGGCTATCCGTATCATTGGTGAGGTAACCAATGACAAGCTCGAGATACTGCGTGGTGCTGACTTTATTGTAATGAATGAGATTAAGAAGGCAAAGTTATACCGTCAACTGTGGCAGAGCTTCGCCATCCTCACCGATGTCAAGAGTGTCGGGGTAATGGGCGATTATAGAACCTACGGCTATCTGGTTGCCATCCGTGCCGTAACCAGCGAGGATGCCATGACCGCTGACTGGTCGCGCCTCCCCTATGACCTTCTGGCTCGGATTTCAAACCGCATCGTTAATGAAGTTCCGGGAGTAAACCGCGTGGTCTATGATATTACCTCCAAACCCCCATCAACTATTGAGTGGGAGTAAGAATAGGTCAAACGAAGACTTGTATGGGTAAGAAAAAGTTTAATATAGGAGACAGGGTGATAGGAAATGACAAAAAAGGGTCATTTGCCGGCAGAAAAGGCACGATTGTGGAATACATCCGACAATATTCTCAATATCAAGTACTTTTTGATGATGGTATAACTGAGACTGTCTATTCTTTGTGGATAGACCTATTAGGTGAGAAGAGGGGTATCGATGGAGCCTACAACCCAACACACAGGGAAGCGTGCTGAATTTTTTGTTTTTGGTGAGCTAGTTAGGAGAGGTGCTGACGTCTATCTCCCGATAATAGATATTGGTATTGATGCTATAGTAAGAAGACAAGACGGGACGCATTTAGATATACAGGTTAAATCGACTGAGAAAGAGTGGAGTCCTACTGCATGGGTTCCTGATGACCCGGAACTACGGCAAAGACGTTTTATAGTATGGGTCGATATGTCGGAACCTGAAGAGAACCTCGAAATCTGGGTTTTTCGAGGTGACATCTTTTATAGCTATTCTACGAAGATAGGAGCATGGCAGAATGGCACATATCGTAGGTTGGTTCTGGATGAAACAAGAAGGGGGGATGACCATCCACGTCGCGACTTGCTTAAGAAATATCGTGGCGCAGGTGCATGGGAACTTTTAACAAGTGATACTTATCAAGGGAAAGCCTGAAGGGGCGAAGCCCCTTCAAAACCCGTCCCTCCCCCTCTCCTTGATAGGAGAGGGGGATACAGGGGGTGAGGTTGATAAATAATCGGTAGGAGGTGAGAGGCAATGAAGGGAAAACTAAGCTGGTCAATATTCTGGATGCTGATAGCAACCTTTACTGCGACCGTAGGTATATTTGCCGTGGCATCGCTTGTCCCCACAATCAGAGGAGATTCTTTTTTATGGTTTCTTATCATCTCTGGGACTATCCTCTTTTTACTGGGTGTGGCATTGATAGTCTTAACGGTGAAGGGAAAGGTACAAGGAACACTTAAAAGATTTTTAATACTAACCGGAGCTTCATCGGCAGGAATTTTTATCAGCGTCCTCCTGCACAATGCAATTTATGGTCTGGTTTATGTCGATATACTCAACAGGCCTGAACTAGACGAGTTTTTCTTCTTTATCATGGCAATCTTTGTCTGCCCCATAGCTTTTCTGGTAGGAGTGGTAGGTAGTATAATGCTCGCCATCAAAAACAAGCAAGTCAAGTATTCCAGTTAGAACATCTGAAGAGGAGGCAAATCCTGAAGATACTGGTTGTTGGCGGCGGGGCTAGGGAGCATACCCTGGTGTGGAAGCTAGCCCAGAGTCCCAAAGTTAAAGAGATTTATGTCGCTCCGGGTAACGCCGGCACGGCTAAAATTACCCATAACCTGAATATTAAGCCCACTGATATAGAGTCGCTGGCTAAAACAGTCCAGGAAAAGAAGATTGACCTCACTGTTGTCGGACCCGAAGCACCCCTGGCTGGGGGTATTGTTGACCACTTCCAAGATATAGGCATCCCTATTTTTGGTCCGACCAGGCAAGCCACCCAGATAGAGTCGAGCAAGGTCTTCGCCAAGGAGCTAATGCAAAGGTATAATATTCCCTGCGCCCGAAGCACTAGCTTCTCTGAATATACCCGGGCAAAAGAATATATTAAGCACCAGACACCGCCTATCGTAGTTAAGGCTGACGGGCTGGCGGCGGGCAAAGGGGTAACTGTAGCCGATTCCATCCCTCAAGCCCTGGATACTCTTTCCAATATTATGGAAGCCAGAACCTTCGGTGCTGCTGGAGACAGGGTACTTATTGAGGAATGTCTACGGGGAAAGGAGATGAGTTCCTTTGCCTTTACTGATGGCAAATCTGTAGTCCCGATGGCACCAGCCTGTGATTATAAACCGGTATTTGATGGAGACCAGGGACCCAATACCGGCGGTATGGGTAGCTATAGTCCACCCCACTTTTATAGTCCGGCACTGGCTAAAGCAGTAAATGAAACCATTCTGGAGCCGACAGTAAAGGCTATGGATAAAGAAAAAAGACCTTACCGGGGTGTCCTTTATGGTGGGCTAATGATTACCAATGACGGAGCCAAGGTGCTGGAATTTAATGCCCGCTTTGGCGACCCGGAAGCGCAGGTTACCCTGCCCCTGCTCAAAACCGACCTAGTAGATATTCTCCTCGCCGTAATAAATGGCAAACTTGACCAGATAAATGTAGAATGGAGCCAGGATGCCTGTGTTGGGGTAGTAATGGCATCAGGCGGCTATCCTGGTAGCTATAAGACAGGCTTCCCCATTACCGGGCTGGATAATTTAGATGAGGGTATTCTGGTGTTTCACGCTGGAACCAAGCTTGGCTCGGAGCCGGGACAGGTATTAACTAACGGCGGAAGGGTGCTTACCATAGTCGCTACCGGTAAGACTATTGCCGAGGCGAGACAAAAGGTGTACCTAAACTTGCCCCGGATTCACTTTGAGGGCTGCCACTACCGCAAAGACATCGCCCTATTCTAAATAAATAATCGAGGAGGGTGGCATAATGAGCATTGAAGATTTGCGGAAAGGTAAGAGTGCTGAGTATTTTGTCTTCAGCGAGTTAATTAAAAGAGGTGCTGATGTTTATCTTCCTGCTGTGGATATAGGCATTGATGCCATAGTACGGCGGAAAGACGGGACTTACCTAGAGATACAGGTGAAATCAACGCAAGAAGAAGAACAGGCTGGATATTTCAATGTTTACGACCTCGACCAGCACCCTGAAAAGAATTTTTATATCGTCTGCGTAGACATGAACGAGGATAACGCTAAGGTGAAAGGCAAACCTAATACTTGGATTCTTTCAACTGAGGAATTCAAGAAATACATGGTAGCCGGATGCCGACTCCCGATTTATGAACACAGTCAGAAGTATGAAAATAAGGGCAGAACAGAACTCCTACAGGAGAACTTTGAAGCGTGGGGACTCTTGACAGGATAATTCTGCTTAGGGGTAGCTTGAAGGGGCTTCGCCCCTTCAAAAAAATCTTCCCCCTCATGCAAGGAAGGTATTCCTATCATGGAGAGGGGGATTAAGGGGGTAAGGTAGATAATATGCCATTAGTAGCTGTAGTTATGGGTAGTAAATCGGATACCGAAGCCATGCAGCCAACACTGGAGGTATTAACCCAGCTTGGTATTGATTACGAGGTATCGGTAATATCAGCCCATCGCACCCCAGAGAAGGCTCGGCAATATGGGCTGGCGGCACGAAGCCGGGGAATTGAGGTCATAATCGCCGCTGCCGGGGGAGCTGCCCACCTACCCGGAGTTCTGGCTAGCTGGACTACCCTGCCTGTCATCGGTGTGCCCCTAGCCACCAGTGAACTAAAGGGTGTTGATGCCCTCTACTCAATAGTTCAAATGCCGGCCGGGATACCGGTTGCCACCGTGGCTATAGGCACTGCCGGAGCCAAGAATGCCGCCTATCTAGCTGCTGAAATCCTAGGCATAAAATATGACAAAATACGAGATGCCTACCAAAAATATAGGAGTGAGCTGCAAGGAGATAACAAATGATTGAGCGCTATTCCCGACCTCAAATGAAAAGGGTCTGGTCCGATGAGACCAAGTTTGATAAATGGCTCAAGGTAGAGATTGCTGTTTGTGAGGCGTGGGCTGAGTTAGGCGTCATCCCCAGGGAAGCTGTGCCCAAGATAAAGCTAGCCCGGGTCAATATTAAGCGCATGGAGGAGATTCTCAAAGAAACCCACCACGATATGACTGCCTTCCTCGGTTCTGTAGCCGAGAGCGTGGGTGATGAATCTCGTTTCATTCATCTCGGTCTCACCTCCTCCGATGTAATAGATACCGCCCTCAGCCTGCAACTAGTCGAGGCTGCCGAACTACTAAATCAGGATATGAAAGAACTCATTTCAGTATTAGGTGAAATGGCAATAAAACACAAATATACGGCGATGATGGGTCGCACTCACGGTGTCCATGCCGAACCGATTTCCTTCGGATTAAAGCTGGCGCTATGGACTCAGGAGATGAGACGTAACCGGCTACGGCTTGCCGAAGCCAAAAGGACAATCGCGGCGGGTAAGATTTCAGGAGTAGTAGGCACCTATGCTACTCTGTCTCCCGAGGTTGAAGAGAAAGCCTGTGCTAAATTAGGGCTTGCCCCCGCCCCGGTATCAAGCCAGATTTTGCAACGCGACCGTCACGCTCAATTCGTTACCACCCTGGCTATAATCTCAAGCTCTCTGGAAAAATTCGCTACTGAGATTAGGGGATTGCAGCGAACTGAGACCCGGGAAGCAGAAGAACCCTTTGGAGCCGGTCAGACTGGCTCTTCAGCTATGCCCCATAAGCGGAATCCCGAGCTTTGCGAACGGATATGCGGATTAGCCCGATTGGTAAGGGGCTATGCCCTGACCTCAATGGAAAATATTGCCCTGTGGCATGAGCGTGACATCAGCCACTCCTCTACCGAGCGCATTATCCTGCCCGATTCCTGTTTCCTGGTGGATTACTCCCTTTCCCTTTTCACCTCGGTAATGGGAGGGTTGCAAGTTTACCCGCAGAGGATGAAAAAGAATATAGAGCTTACCAAGGGTCTAATTTTCTCCCAGCGGGTAATGCTGGCTCTTATCAATAAGGGACTCTCTCGGCAAAAAGCGTATGAACTGATACAGCGTAATGCGATGAAAGCATGGAAGGGGAATAAAAACTTCCTTAGCCTGCTGAAGGCTGACACTGAGGTTACTGCCACCCTGCCACCAAGAGAGCTTGAGCCACTCTTTGACGAGCAATACTACCTGCGTTATATAGATGAGATTTTTAAACGAGTGGGCTTAACCCCAGCCCAATGGAAAAGCACTATAGCTGAGCCTACTGACCTCGCCCCCAGAGCAATATAACTTGAGATTATTTGGTAACCCTATCCCCTTTATCCCCTTCCCCTTATCAAGGGGAAGGGGAAGATAATTCGTTTTAGAGGGGCTTTGCCCCTCTAAAACTCCCCCGATAAACGACCTCAATGCTCTAATAATTCCTTGGTGCTGGGGAGCTCGCCAGCAATGCGCTCATCAACCTTAGTCGCCGCATCCAAAGCTCTGCCCAAGGCTTTGAACAGGGCTTCTGCCTTGTGATGGTCATTGGTGCCATAAACAATCTTGGCATGGAGATTGAGCCTGGCCTCAATAGCAAAAGACTCAAGGAAGTGGCGGATAAGGTCGGTAGGAAATCCAGCCATATCATTATCACTAAACGGCAGGTCTAATACCGTGTATCCCCGCCCACCGATGTCCACTACCACCGTGGCTAAAGCATCATCCATAGGCACGGAAACATCAGCCATCCTGACAATGCCCCTCTTCTCCCCTAGAGCTTCATCAAAAGCCTTACCCAGACAAATAGCAACATCTTCTACTAGATGATGCTCGTCATCCCCTGTCGCTGAAATATTTATGTCAAATACTCCATGGTGAGCAAGCTGAGCCAGCAGATGGTCAAACATCTTGAGTCCGGTCTCTATCTCATACTTGCCGCTACCATCAACATTAAGTTCCAGGCTAATATTTGTTTCTTTAGTCTCCCGCTTGATAATAGAAATTCTGTTAGCCATCATAGCTTCTCCACCTTTTGATTATGGGATAGTTCAATTTCTCGCTCCAAGGCTTTCTCTCCAACTCTAGTTTAACACATTTTAGAGTGTTTATTAACCTCACCCCCTTTAATTCTTCTTTAGTAACCCTATCCCCTTTGTCCCCTTCCCCTTATCAAGGGGAAGGGGGTATGGTTTTATAAGAGAGGCTTCGCCTCTCTTGGACTCTCCTTATAGTATTTTCTCCCTAAAAGGAGAGGGGGAAACTATTCTTAAAAGGGGCTTCGCCCCTTAAACCCCTATTTTGTGTACTATATCACTAAACTTATTGCCAATTATGCACTTCTGCAAGGAGAGGGGGAAGAGATTTAGAGAGGGGCAAAGCCCCTCTCTTA
>CAZTRJ010000008.1:0-30716 GCA_964616615.1 uncultured Dehalococcoidales bacterium | reverse complement strand
CCACCCTAGGTTGAGTTTGAGGGGCTTCGCCCCATACCCCCTATGGGTGTGATGAGCTAAGCTCCTCTGGGTGATGAGCTAAGCCCCTGTGGGTGATGAGCTAAGCCCCTGTGGGTGATGAGCTAAGCCCCTGGGGGTGACGAGCTAAACTCCTAGGGGTGGGAATAAATTGTTAATAAACGACCTCCCCTATAACCCTAACTTTAGCCCTCGTTGCTCCGCCAGAGCTATAAGCCGCTCCACCGACTCCGTGGGCACATCCACACCGCCAATCATAGTCTCATCGCTGGCATCCAGACCATGGTAATCACTACCACCAGTGGCAATAAGATTATGCCTATCAGCTAGGCTAACCAGCCTGCTTACTTTATCGGCAGAATAGTCAGCATAGTAGGCTTCAATACCTACCATACCGACTGCCTTTAGCTCAATAATGACCGTTTCCGGGTTGTTAACAGTGAATGGGTGTGCCAGCACGGGTAACCCGTTGGCCTTTAATATTAGTGCTACTGCCTCTACCGGGGTCATCTTTTCCCGCTCCACATAGGCGGGTCCGTCTTGACTTATATACTTAGTAAATGCCTCTTTAAGCGAGGTGATATAACCCTTCTCCAGTATGGCTTGGGCAATGTGAGGGCGACCTATAGTGCCGCTGCCGGCTATTTCCTGGACTCGCTGCCACTCAATGTGGATACCCAGTTTCTCCAGCTTGGCAATCATCCCCTGAGCCCGTTCCCGCCGGGAATTGCATAACCTTGCCAGATTAGCTTGCAGGTTATGACTGGTATAATCTATAAAATAGCCGAGAACATGGACTTCACCGTAAGGGACTTCAGTGCTAGTTTCAATGCAGGGTATGACTCTTAGCTGGGGGAAGGCTTTGGCAGCTATCAGGGCGGGAGCAATACCAGCTACGGAGTCGTGGTCAGCAAGAGCAATAGTGGTTAGCCCCAGCTCTGCTGCTTTGAAGACAACCGCTTCCGGGCTAAGTCGGCCATCAGAGGCAGTGGAATGGATGTGGAGGTCTACCTTGCTCATTACTCCACTTCCCGATAGATTCGGTCAATGCTTGTTGCTCGGCCACTGTCTTCGGCTACCTGAATCAAGACCGCATTAAAGGCTGTTTTTCCCTTTCCCACAGATAGATGGTGGGGTATTTTGGTTAAAAAGCGCTGGATTACTGCCTCGGTGTCATCACCAATTACTGAATCCATAGGACCGGTCATACCTATATCGGTAACATAGGCAGTGCCTTTGGGCAGCAACTGGGTATCAATGGTCCCGACATGGGTGTGGGTGCCGAGCACGGCACTAACCCGACCGTCCAGGTATCGCCCCAGTGCTACCTTCTCTGAGGTTGCCTCAGCATGGAAATCAACAATAATAACTGGTGGCTTGTGCTCAAGCTCAGCTAGCAGCTTATCCATAGCTCGAAACGGGCAGTCGAAATCGTCCATAAAGGTTCTCCCCAGCAGGTTAACCACCATAGCCTGACCGTTAACTATATAGCCCCTGCCGGGCACCCCCGGCGGATAATTTAATGGGCGCAGGATAGGCATTTCACTATCAAGGTAGGGAATAATCTCCTTCTGAGCCCATATGTGGTTACCTGAGGTCAACACATCAACACCGGCATCAAGCAGTTCCCTGGCGGTAGTCAGGGTTACGCCTAAACCGCCGGCAACATTCTCAGCGTTGGCAACAACCAGGTCCAACCGGTATTGCTGCTGCAGTTGTGGTAAAAGCTGGTGCACCGCCTGCCTGCCAGGTCTACCAATTACATCACCAACTGCCAATATCAACATTAGCTCTTCCTACTTAGCATAGTCTATAGCTCTGGTCTCCCTGAGCACGGTAACCTTTATCTGTCCCGGATACTCCAGACCTTCCTCTATCTTATTAACAATATCTCGGGCAAGCCTCATCGCCCCCAAATCATCAATCTCTTCTGGCTTAACCAAGATACGGATTTCGCGGCCAGCTTGAATAGCAAACGATTTTTCCACTCCCTTAAAGCTATCAGCTATATCCTCCAGTGCTTTCAGACGTTTCAGGTAGCCCTCTAAGGATTCGTGCCTTGCCCCCGGTCTGGCGCTACTGATAGCATCAGCGGCTGAGATGATAAAGCCCCACAGGCTGGTGGTGCCAGTCTCGCCGTGATGCTCAGCAATACCCTGAACTACCTCAGGGGATTTATCCCATTGTTTAACCAGGTCAGCCCCAATGGCAGCGTGAGTGCCCTCCACTTCCCGGTCTACCGCTTTACCAATGTCATGAAGCAGTCCAGCTCTCTTAGCTAGGGCAACATTGGTTCCTAACTCAGAAGCAATCATGCCCGCTAGGTGAGCAACCTCAATACTATGCCCTAAGACATTCTGCCCATAGCTGGTGCGATACTTAAGACGACCCAGTAACTTAATTAACTCAGGGCGCAATCCGTGTACCCCTACCTGGGATGATGCCTGCTCTCCAGCGCTACAAATAGTAGCCTCTACTTCCTCCTTGGTCTTGGTTACCACCTCTTCGATGCGAGCGGGATGGATACGACCATCAAGGATAAGCTTGGTCAAGGCTAAGCGAGCCACTTCTCGCCGCACCGGGTCAAAGCTAGACAGAGTTACTGCCTCAGGGGTATCGTCAATTATTAGGTCAACGCCAGTAGCCTGCTCCAGGGCTCTAATATTACGACCCTCTCGTCCGATAAGCCGCCCCTTCATCTCGTCGCTGGGAAGGGGAACAGTAGCCACTGTAGTCTCAGTTACAACCTCAGAGGCACAACGCTGGATGACTTGGGACAAAATCTCCTGGGCTTTCTGGCTGGATTCCTCTTTTAGCTTGGCTTCCCACTGTCCCAGGCGCCGTGATGTCTCCTCTTGCATCTCCATCTCCATAGCCTCAAGCAGTGATTGCTTTGCCTCGGCACTGGACATGCCCGAAATCAGCTCTAATTGCTTTAATTGCTTATTTTTGACCTCTCCAAGGTGAGCATGGATAGATTCTATCTCCTTTTCTTTGTTAGTCAGATTGTGCTCGCGTTGCTCCACGCCTTCTAGCTTATGCTCCAAGGTCTCTGCCTTCTGAGATAGACGGCTCTCCTGTTTCTGTAGTTCAGAACGCCGTTCACGATAATCGGTTTCAGCTTGTGATTTGAGTCTTTCCGCTTCCTGTTTCGCCTCATTGAGCACACTTTTGGCTTCAAGCCTGGCTTCAGCTATCGCTCTGGTTGCTTTCCTATCAGCAATGTGCATTTGTCGGCTAATTATCACTCGACGGAGAAAGAAGACAATTGCCGCGCCCAATATTGTCCCGATTAAAAACGCCATGATTAGTGCCACATATCCTATAACAACTTCTGTTCCCATTTTCCTACCTCACTTTCCAGCTTTAAGCTGGGGTAAAATACTATCCAGACCTATCCTGTTCCTGCCATATCTGTTCCACAGTATGATTTATCACCCGGTAACCGAAGCCACGCCGCTTAAGATACTCACCCAAACGGCGGCGAAAGCTTTGATAATCAGACGGGGGTAAACTACGAGCTTTATTCAGTGCTGCCCGGTAGGCACTATCGGCGTTATCAACGGTATCTACCACCTGGTCTATGATGTCAGCGGCTACCCCCTTTCGCCTCAGCTCTAACTTAGTCAGCCACTGGCTACGCGGGCTAAATGACTGGCGGTTGTCCCTCCAGAATTGAGCAAAAGCTATATCGTCCACCAACCCCTGCTCCTTTAGCTTGGTGAGCGCTGCCTCTACACTGTCACCATCAAAACCTCGCCGTTGAAGCCGCTCCCTTAGCTCAAACTCGCTCCGAGGTCGGTAGCCGAGGTAGTGGGCAGCAGTATTAAGGCAGCGGTGGAAGCAGTCAGACCTAGCCAGGGCTTCAATCTGATTAGCCGATAGCTCCTGTCCCACCTGTAGTCCTTCCCTTATTGCCACTTCAGCTTCCAGACTGAAAGCAAACCCGCCGTCCAGGAACACATTTGCCCGCTTTCCTTGCTTACTGCCGGCACGGATGGCAGTAATCTTGCTCATTAATTTGCCCTACCCCCCTTTAAAGACATAAGGCTGAAGCCTAAGCCTCAGCCTTACTTAGCTATATTACCTTATTAACCTGTTTATAGTGCTTTTAATCACTAAATGACGGATGATGGTTGGTGACGGCTGAGGCTCTAACCTGTTGCTCGATCTCCCGAGCAAGCTCAGGATTCTGACTCAGGTATTGCTTGGCATTTTCTCTGCCTTGCCCCAGGCGAATGTCACCGTAGGAGAAAAAGGTGCCAGACTTCTTTATCAGCCCTAGCTCTGCTCCCAGGTCGATAAGATTGCCCTCCCTGCTTATCCCATGGTCAAACATGATGTCAAACTCAGCACTTCGGAACGGCGGGGCGACCTTATTTTTAACTACCTTAGCTCTGACATGGCTGCCTATTGCCTCGGTTCCCTGCTTGATTGTTTCCACACGCCTCAGGTCTAGCCTTATTGAGCTATAGAATTTCAGAGCTCTGCCTCCGGGGGTTACCTCAGGATTACCAAAGACAATGCCAACCTTTTCTCGTAACTGGTTGATAAATATCACCGCCGTTCCCGACTTACTAATAGCAGCAGCTAGCTTTCTCAGCGCTTGCGACATCAGGCGGGCTTGTAAGCCAACATGGGTTTCCCCCATCTCTCCCTCAATCTCAGCCCGGGGTACCAAGGCAGCGACGCTATCAATCACTATCACATCAATAGCCCCGCTCCTGACCAGTGCCTCGGTAATCTCCAGAGCCTGTTCCCCGGTATCAGGTTGAGAGATGAGCAGGTCATCAATATTAACCCCACAATTAGTAGCATAGGCTGGGTCCAAAGCATGCTCCACATCAATGTAGGCAGCGGCGCCCCCTCGCTTTTGGGTTTCAGCAATTACATGTTGACCCAAGGTGGTTTTCCCTGACCCCTCAGGACCAAATATTTCCGTGATTCGCCCTCTAGGGATTCCACCCACACCTAGGGCCAGGTCTAGCCCCAGTGAGCCGGTAGGAATAGCCTCCACCGATGACAGGGCGGCAGACTCTCCCAGCTTCATCACTGAGCCCTTACCGAACCGCTTTTCAATCTGGCTAATAGCCAGCTCTAGTGCCTTCTCCTTCTCTGTGGTCATATTCGCCTTACCTAAATCATAACATAAGCACTCTGTCAAAACAAGAGGATATACGAGACTGCTTAGTAGAGGGGGCAAAGCCATGATAACAAGATGTTCGTATTATAAATTCTCTTCCCTTCAAAGGAGAGTTAAAGAGAGGCGAAGCCCCTCCTACATAGCTATTTCCCCTTCTGAAGAGAAAAACATTAAAGGGGAGTTTAAGAGGGGCGAAGCCCCTCTTCAGAAAAAATAGTCCCCTTCCCCTGGTTAAGGGGAAGGGGAAAAAGGGGATAGGGTTAATAAGGGATAGGGTTAATAAAAATAAAGGGTGAGGGGTCGGTAAATAATCTCTATACTGGCTAATCTTGCTCAGGCAGACATGCTATTATCAAAGCTAGCTATTGGTGGTGGCAGGCGCTTGTGGCCACTGGCAGCTATCATCGACTTAATCTTCCCTTCTAGCTCTTTGCTGACCTCGCCCGTAACCAGATAGCGGTCGAGCTCCTCATAGCTGAACCCCAGCTCGGCTTCATCAGTTTGTCCTTGCCATAGGCCAGCCGAGACCGGCTTATCAATAATTTGCCGGGGAATGCCGAGGAAGCTAGCTAGTTCCCTTACCTGTCCTTTGACCAGATTGCCTAAGGGCAGGATGTCTACCCCGCTATCCCCGTACTTGGTAAAGTAGCCCACGGAAAGCTCGCTCCGGTTACCTGACCCGACTACCAGATATTTAAGCTGATTAGCAAAGTAGTAAAGGGTGAGCATCCTTAGCCTGGACTTGAGATTGGCTTCAGCTAGTCGGCTGACAGCAGGGTCTACCCTATCACCGGGTAGAGCCTGGAGCAAGGTATCAAAGACGGTATCAAGAGCCACGGTCTTGGTCGGAATAGAAAACTTGCTAGCGGTAGCCAGGGCATGCTCCCTGTCCTCCTGGCTGCTGTAGCAAGGCATAAGCACGCCAAACATACTCTGGGGGAAAGCGCGGTGACACAATACTGCCAGTACTGAAGAATCGAGTCCGCCACTCATCCCCACCACTACCCCCTTACATCCGGCAGCCAATACCTTGTCTCTTATCCACAAAGTCAGCTTCTCAGCCAGTTGCTCTGCATTCATCTTGGTCTCCATTGTAGTATCAGGTTGCTGGTAGTATACTACCCCCTAGCTATCTGGTCAAAGGGTTAAGAATGCCAATTTATTAGAATTCTGCAGGCTGCCCTAACCAAAATCAAGTTTAATCGTTATTAATATCAGGTAAAATTACTAGGGTCACCGAGAATAATAATCAGAGGTAGCTGAAATGAAGAAGATATTTATGTCGGCACTAATGGCAGTCGTCCTGTTGGGCGTGGCGGCCTGTGTGCCACTAGTGGCCGGTGAGGTAGTACAGTCAGAGAAGCAGCGGCTGACTTCACCGGATGTGAACGAAACCGATGTGGTGACTCTGGTCAGCGGAAACAGCGCCTTCGCTTTCGACCTGTATCAGGTACTTGGAGAGGGGGATGGCAACCTCTTTTACTCCCCCTACAGCATCTCGATGGCTCTGGCGATGACATATGCCGGGGCTGGTGGTGAGACTGAACAGCAGATGGCGGATACTCTTCACTTCGTCCTCCCCCCAGATAGTCTACACCCGGCATTCAACAGCCTGGATATTGAACTCAGTCAGCGTGGTGAAGGTGCTGAAGGTAAAGATGGCGAGGGCTTCAGGCTGAATATTGTCAATGCCATCTGGGGCCAAGAAGATTATCAATTCCTTACCGCCTTCCTCGACCTCCTGGCTGAGAATTACGGCGCCGGGCTGAGGCTCCTCGATTTCGTCAACACACCGGAAGAGTCCCGCATCACCATCAATAATTGGGTCAGCGACCAGACAGAAGGTCGGATTGAAGACCTGATTCCGCAGGGTGTTATTAACGCACTCACCAGACTTGTCCTCACCAACGCCATTTACTTCAATGCGGCGTGGAAGTATCCCTTCGACGAGGATATGACCGAGGACGGAGTATTCTACCTGCTTGACGGGGGTGAGGTGATAGTGCCGATGATGAGTCAGACGGAGTCTTTCGGCTATGCTGAGGGTGATGGGTATGAGGCTATCGAACTGCTGTATGACGGCGGCGAACTATCAATGGTAATCTTACTCCCCCAGGCCGGGCAGTTTGAGGTGTTTGAAGGCTTGCTGCATGCCCAACAGGTAGATGAGATTATGGGAAGACTGGAGCCCAGGCAGGTCGCCCTGACCATGCCGAAATTTGAATTCGAATCTGACTTTGGTCTAAAGGAGACTCTGGCAGCAATGGGAATGCCGGTTGCCTTCTCCGCAGATGCCGACTTCTCCGGCATGACCGGTAACCGTGACCTGTTCATAGCCGATGTGATTCATAAGGCATTCGTCTCGGTGGATGAAGCCGGTACCGAAGCGGCGGCAGCCACCGCGGTAGTGATGGATTTAACTGCAGTACCGGAGGAACCAGTTGAGGTTACTGTTGACCGCCCCTTTATCTTTCTGATTCGCGACATTGAAACGGGCACAATTCTATTTGTGGGGCGTATCGCAGAGCCTGGTGCATGATTAGATCTTGATGCCATTACACAATCGCGTGTTTGGTTCAACAAGCCCGGTGCTCATACTGAACGTAATTACCACCGGACCGTTTGCAGATGCATTGAATCAATTTTATAATGCAAGGTATGAGCAAAGAAAACCTGAGTCGGGAATACTTACTGGCGGAATACAGGTCAAGAATAAACTGTGTTATCGATTATATCGACCAGAACATAGAGAGAAACCTTACTCTTGATGAGCTTGCTCAAGTTGCTAATTTCTCCAGGTATCACTTCAATCGTATTTTTCACTCTTTTATCGGAGAGGCATTATTCCAGTTCATACAGCGTTTGAGAATTGAGAAGGCGGCCTTTTTGTTGCTCACTAATCCTGGCAAGTCGGTTACCGAAATTGCTTACGAGTGTGGTTTTTCCAGTTCAGCAGTTTTTGCCCGAAGTTTTAAGGGCCATTTTAATATGAGTGCCTCGTTATGGAGAAAGACAAAAAAGATAGATGAAAGCAACATAGGTAAAACAAAACGCAACTTGCGCCTATATTCTAGCAATCAAAGGGAAGAACTTATGCCCTCCTCCGTATATATTGAATACCGGGATAAATCACAAATATGGAGGATACCTATGGAGAAAGAAGAACGCAATGTTGAAGTAACAGACCTTCTCGAAATGACCGTTGCCTATGTGCGGCATATTGGTCCCTACAAAGGTGATGCCAAGTTGTTTGAGCGATTAGCGGAAAAACTCTTCAAGTGGGCGGGGCCGAGAAGCCTTATAAATTTTCCCGAAACCAAATTCCTTATTGTCTACCACGACGACCCTGAAATCACCGCTCCCGATAGACTTAGGACAAGTGTCTGCATTACGGTAGCAGAAGATACCGAGGTAGGCGGTGAAATCGGGAAAATGACCATACCGGCTGGTAAATATGCCCTGGCTAGATTTGAACTGGCATCTTCAGACTACCAGGAGGCGTGGGATTGGGTATACGGGACGTGGTTACCTCAAAGCGGGTTTGCCCCTGATGACCGTCCCTGTTTCGAGCTATATTCACCGGAAAGTGTTACTCATCCCGAAGGTAAAATCAAGGTTGATATTTGCGTGCCGGTGAAACCATTATAGCCAGTAAGCGCTTCTTATAGTGCTTTTTAATGTAAGCTCTAAAGCCTCCGGGATAACAATTTCTTGACTTGCTACTGGAAAGTAATTAAACTAATCATAGAGGAAACAAGATGCCGGTATATGAGTATGTGTGCTCTGACTGTGGCTTAAAGTTTGAGCTACTTCGTCCCCTGAGTCAGGCTAATCAGGGGGCTTCCTGCCCCCGTTGCCATAATAGCGCAGAACGGATATTTTCTGTCTTCGCCTCCTTCTCCGAGAGCGATAGCGGAGAGACTGCTCCTATATCTGGGACAGGTAGCTCCTGTGCCAGTTGTAGTGCTGCCAGCTGCGATAGCTGTAGCCTTTGATTGAGGTCGGGCATGTCAGCCACCACTATCCCCACCCGAACCGGTATTGCCAATCTGCCACTCCACTACGGTAAGGTGCCGCCCTGGCTGTTTGGCCGTATGGTCAAGCTGGCACGGGAAATCACCATTGCCATCGTGACCGACTCTGGCGCTGAAGAGATGCTGAGGCGGCTGTCGCACCCCTACTGGTTCCAGGCTTTCGGCTGCATTCTGGGCTATGACTGGCACTCAAGCGGTGTTACCACTACCCTTTGTGGTGCTCTTAAGGAAGGGCTCAAAGGATTGGAGACAGACCTGGGCTTGTTTATCGCCGGCGGCAAGGGCAGGACTTCACGGCGGACTCCGTCGGAGATAGAAGCATGGGGAAGCTCAATTTCACTGGACCCGGCACCGCTGGTATATGCCAGCCGGATGTCAGCCAAGGTAGATAGCTCGGCGGTTCAGGATGGCTACCAGCTTTACCACCATGCCTTCCTGTTTACCAAGCGTGGCTCGTGGACGGTGATTCAGCAGGGGATGAACGAGGCTACCCGCTATGCTCGCCGCTATCACTGGCTGGGTGAGGCAGTAACTGACTTTGTCAATGAACCCCACTCCGCCATCCTGTCCGAGGCAAGGGGACAGGCGCTGAACCTGGTGGCTAATGAAAGTGACCCGGCTCGAACCACCATCACCGCTATCGCCACTAATGAGAAGCCAGAGAATATTCTGGCTGACCTGAAAAGGCTGAAGACCCTTGACCTGCCGGCACACCATTACCTGAGCACCAACGACCTGCATCCCGATAGTCTGAGCCGGATTCTGTTAAGCACCTATGACCGCCAGCCAGACGACTTTGAGCAGTTGCTGGGGCTGGAGGGGGTCGGGCCCAAGACCATCCGTGCCCTGAGCCTTATTTCCGAGCTGGTGCATGGGGTTGCCCCCAGCTACCGCGACCCCGCCCGCTACAGCTTCGCCCACGGGGGCAAGGATGGCATCCCCTACCCCGTGGATAAAAAAACCTACGACCAGTCAATCGAGCTATTGAGGAAAGCGATAAACAAGACTAAACTGGGCATACGAGAAAAGAATGAGGCGGTGGGGAGGTTAAATAGGGTGAGGATGGTATAATCAAGGTCATGATGAGTTTAAAACAAAAATGTTGGTTATATGGAATTCTAACATTGATAATAACCAGTATTATTTTTATCAGTGGCTGTGAGGAGTCCTCTGAACCCTCGCCAGATGGTAATGAGCCGGAAGAACCAAGCTACATGTTTGAACCGGATTGGTGGCTTGAACCACAAACATACGGCATGTTTAATTACTGGGATGATACTGACTTTGACCGCTTGGAAGCCACGAATTGCACGGTAAACGGCTATCGGCTGGTATATGATTTTGACCTTACCAATCCCAATTTTGACTTCCAGAGTGATATAGACGAGGCGCATAACAGGGGCATAAAGTATGTAATTGGCATCTGCTTTAACGGCACCATAGCCAAGTGGCCTGACGAGGTAGCTGAGCTGGCATCCAGTGGCGCCTGTGCAGTGACCTATGAGGGGACGGAAGCAGTCCAGCATGGGGGGGAGGATGTGTATTTTTTCTCGACCAATCACTCTCTCTGGCAGGAGACTCTGATTGAGCAGGCTAAAAGGATAGTTGACCTAAACGCTGATGGGATTGCTGTCATTGCTCCCTGGGGGTCTAGCTTCTATCCTGCTTATGGTGGCAGGCCGGATTTTAGCAACGCTTCGCAGGAGGGTTTCAGAGATTACCTCAGCAACAGATACACCGACCAGGAACTTTTGACAAAGGGCATCAGTAACCTAGAGTCATTTAACTATTTGGAGTATTTGCATAACCGGGGAATTGAGGAAGGGGAGCTTGAGTCAGCGCCTCTTTATGACGATTACTGTGAATTCCAGAGGGAGAGCGCATTGGAATTCTACCGACGGCTTGTCAGCGAGGTCAAGGAGTATGCCAGGTCTAAGGGGATAGAAAATTTCCCTTTTGCTCCGGCTAACCATGGCGAATGGCTTGTTCCTCGCATGATAAATTTGCTAGCCTATTCAGACTTTGCCTTTACCCATTTAGATTTTGAGGATTTTTCCCGTGCCTATCAATACCATGACTATGAATACAAACTTCATTATTCGGCTACGGAAGCTCCCCTGGTGGCGGCTCCTGTGGATGTCTCCTTTGGTTGGCTGGTGCAGAACTCGCCTAAGCCAGAAGACCTGATACAGTTAAAATTGGCTGAGGCCTACGCCAACAAGGGGGCATTCCATGACCAGTATCGAGGAGGCCTGACCGAGGAAGGCTTCCTTGAATATTCAGTTGATGCCCAAGCAGTAAGCGAGATAAATTCCTTCTTCCTCAGTCACGAAGACCTGTTTAGCATCGACTCCCAGAGTCTGGCAAAGGTAGCCGTGCTGTTTTCCGCCAAGTCAGTTACCGGTGTAGAATCGGAACACTGGTTTATGTTCACCAATATTTCCAGAATCCTTACCGAGGCACACTTTCAGTATGATGTCATCTTCAGCGAAGACTCCAGCTCGTCTCCAAATACCCTTACCCTGGAAAAGCTTCAGCGGTATGAGGTAATCATTCTTCCTAGAAACGATAAGCTGGATAACAATGCTACTTCTCTGATTCCTGAATATTTGGTTGGGGGAGGAAAGCTAGTAATTATCAACCAAGCTGACCCAGGATTAAGCCTTCCCGATGGAACATCCTACATTGTTTTAAACTGGTGGCCTGACCCTTTCCAGGATGACTGGGGCGGAAACGAGGAGTTTCTTGATGCCTTGAACAGCATGCTGGACAAAAGGGTCTTTGAAGATACTCTACCGAGAGATATTGGCGTCCAGATATGGCAGGACGGTAATAAAATGGTGGTTCATCTTGTTAACTATGGCTTTGACTTGGATCAGGGAGTTATTGAAAAAGAGGATGTCCCGGTTTCAATCAATCTTTCGTTACCGCAGGAACCGTCCAGTGTGAAAATCATCTCCCCAGATTCCGAAGGAGAACAGATTTTGGATTATTTCTTTTCTGGCTCAACCCTTCAATTTGTAGTCCCGGAACTAAAGGTATGGGATATTCTGGTTATCGAGTAATTATTAACTTGCTAGCGAACTCTGCGGACCTGTCTAAAGCCCTCGTCCTCAAATCTTAGCCAGCGTGGCTGGTTACTTACTCAGGCTGGACCTCAAGCAGACTTACCGTTCTTTTCCACCCTGACGGCGCATACCTTGGTCTCGGGTATCTTGGCCACGGGGTCAAGAGCGGGGTTGGTGAGCTGGTTGGTCGGGCTTTCGGCGAAATGGAAGGTCATGGCGATTACTCCCACCGGTGAAACCTCGGTCACCTTTGCCTTAGCCACTACCTGTCCCCGCCGGGAGGTAACCTTTACCTTGTCACCATCGGCAATACCTAACGCTGAGGCATCCTTGGGGTTTATCTGTACCAGCTCCTCTCCTCTTAATATGTTGAGCCCGTCTACCTTTCGGGTCATAGTACCGGTGTGGAAATGATACAGACTGCGCTCAGTGGTCAGGACTAGGGGGTAGTCATCGTCAGGAAGTTCCATAGATGGCTTATACTCCAGGGGTATAAACTTACCCTTGCCCCTGGTGAACTGCGTGGTATGGAGGATGGGTGTCCCTGGGTGTTCCTCGGTAGGACAGGGCCACTGCAAGCCGCCTTCCTCCAGACGCTTGTAGGAAATGCCACCATAGCTTGGGGTAAGGCGGTTAATCTCATCCATAATCTCAGAGGGATGGCTGAAATCAAAGCCTTTACCCCCCATCCGCTGGGCAATCTGGCAGGGAATCAACCAGTCAGGTCTAGAGTCACCTATGGGCGCTATCGCCTTTCTTACCCGCTGTATTCTCCTCTCGGTATTGGTGAAGGTGCCGTTGGTCTCGGCGAAGGTTGCCGCCGGCAGAACAACATCAGCCAGCCGAGCCGTTTCGGTGAGGAAAACATCCTGAACCACCAAAAACTCCAGCCGGTCGAGTGCCTCCCGAATATGGTTGGCATCGGCATCGCTCAGCATTGGGTTCTCACCAACGAGGTAAACTGCCTTGACCTGTCCCTGGTAGGCAGCATCAAACATCTCGGTAAGGGTCAGCCCTGGGGTGGGGGATAATGGGTATCCCCAGGCGGTCTCAAATTTCTTCTGGATATCGGGGTTGGCAACCGCCTGGTAGCCGGGATAGACATTGGGCAGGGCACCCAGGTCGCAGGCACCCTGAACATTGTTCTGACCCCGTAGCGGGTTGACTCCGGTTGACGGCTTGCCCATATTTCCGGTGAGCATCGCCAGGTTGGCAGTAGCGATTACATTATCAGTGCCGTGGGAGTGCTGGGTGATACCCATGGCGTAGAGGATAGTGGCTGGGTGGTTGGTAGCATATACCCTGGCGGCTTCAACTACTTTATCCTTAGCGACGCCGGTAATTTGCTCCACGGAATCAAGGTCAAAGTTCCCCAGTGACTCCTTGAAGGTATCAAAGTTTTCACAGCGCTCCTCAATAAAGGGCTGGTCAAGCAGTCCCTCATCGACTATAACCTTCATCATCCCCATAAGCAGGGCAACATCGGTGCCGGGACGCTGTTGCAGGTACAGGTCGGCAAAGTGACAGAGGTCAATCTCACGGGGGTTGGCTACAATAAGCTTTGCCCCCTTATTCACTGCCTTCTTTATCTCCAGCCCGATTACGGGGTGAGCTGATGTGGTATTGGTGCCAATAGCCAGAATGCAGGTAGCATCACGAATCTCGTTAATGGAGTTGGTCATTGCCCCGCTACCAAAGGTCTGAACCAAGCCCACTACGGTGGGGGCATGACAGAGACGGGCGCAGTGGTCAACATTGTTGGTAGTCAATACTGCCCGGGCAAACTTCTGGATAATATAGTTTTCCTCGTTGGTGCACTTGGCTGACGAGATTACAGCTATCTGATTCTTGTAACTGCCAAGTTTGCTGGCAACCAGGTCCAGCGCCTCATCCCAGGTTGTCTCCTCCAGATTTCCGTTTCGCCTCACTAGAGGTGTGGTTAAGCGGTCGGGGTGGTGAACGAACTCAGGAATACCGAAGCGACCTTTAACGCAGAGGCTACCCTTATTGACGGTGCCTTCCCTCTTGCCCCGAACACTTATTACCTGGTTATTGCGAATGCCCAAATAAATCTGACAGCCAACGCCGCAGTAAGGGCAGGTAGTTTCCACTTCCCGTGTTGGTCGTTGGGCACCTTTAGGGATGAGGGCGCCAACCGGGCAGTGGACAACGCACTCCCCACAGGACACGCAGTTTGACTCTATTATCGGCCCATCACCAAAGGTAGCCACCTTGCTTGAGTAACCGCGGAAGGTCAGGGCGATAGCCCCTACCCCCAGAATCTCGTCACATACCCGCACACACTTACCGCAAAGAATGCAATAATTGAGGTCGCGGTCGAAGAAGGGGTTGCTGGTATCAACAGGCAGTACCCTGGTTGTCTTGCCGAAGGGCTGGTGGGTAATGCCGAGGTAGGCAGCAACCTTCTGTAAATCACATTGCTGATTTCGGGGGCAGGTGAGGCAATCACTGGGATGGTCAGCAATAAGCAGTTCAACAGCACTGTGACGCACCTGGTTGACGGCTGGTGTCTCGGTGTGGACTACCATCCCGTCAGTGGCTGGGGTAGTACAGGCGGTAGGCAGACCGCGCATTCGCTCGATTTCCACCACACAAAGGCGGCAAGCCCCATACGGTTCCAGGTCAGGGTCGGAGCAGAGGGTGGGGATATAGATACCAGCCGCCTCGGCGGCCTCAAGCACCGTCATCCCCTTCCTCGCCTCAACCTCTTGACCGTCAATAGTTAAACTAATCTTTTCCATCGTGTACCTCATGATAAATTCGCTGAGGATTCGCCTGAAGCCTCTTCATTTCTTTTGGGTGCTGTCACTGGGACTGGTTCACTGGGGACGCCTATTTCCTCACCAGAGACCTTTATCACTGCGCCAAACTTGGTCGGGCAAACATCATGGCAAACACCACACTTAATACACTTGCTCTGGTCGATAATGTGTACCATCCTCTTGCCACCGGATATAGCCTCGGATGAACAGTTCTTGAGACATATACCGCACCCCTGGCACTTATCGGGAAGGATGTAATAAGAAATTAGCTCCGTGCAGTTTAGTGCTGGGCATCGTTTCTCATTTATATGAGCCTCATACTCATCTCGGAAGTAGCGGATAGTAGTGAGGACTGGATTAGGTGCTGTTCCACCTAGAGCACAGAGTGAGCCGGCTTTAATTGATTGGCTCAACTCTATAAGCAGATCGATGTCTTCAGCTTTGCCGTTACCATTACATATATTCTCCAGGATATCCAGCATCTGCTTTGTTCCCAGACGACACAGAACACACTTACCACATGACTCAGCCTGGGTGAAGGAAAGGAAGTAACGGGCAACATCGACCATACAGGTATCCTCGTCCATTACCACCATGCCCCCGGAGCCCATAATAGAGCCAGCCCCGGTTAACGATTCATAGTCAACAGGCAGGTTCAGCAAGCTTGCTGGCAGGCAACCACCGGAGGGACCACCGGTCTGAACCGCCTTGAAGCGTTTACCATCGGGAATCCCTCCCCCAATCCCGTAGATAATTTCCTGGAGGGAAATACCCATTGGCACCTCTACCAGACCGCTGTTAGCAATTTTACCGGTCAGGGCGAAGACGGCAGTTCCCTTGCTCTTCTCAGTACCGATTTTAGCATACCAATCGGCACCTTTAGCCATGATAACTGGCACTGTAGCCAGTGACTTCACATTATTGATGTTGCTAGGTTTACCCCACAGCCCAGCCTGGGCGGGGAATGGGGGGCGGGAGCGAGGCATACCTCGCTTGCCCTCAATAGATGCCATCAGTGCTGTCTCTTCACCGCAGACAAAAGCGCCAGCCCCCTCTTTGACATGGATTCTAAAATTGAAGTTGGAGCCCAATATATTCTCCCCAAGAAATCCTTTCTCCTCAGCTTGCTTGATGGCAAGGCGCACCCGCTTAACTGCTAACGGGTATTCCGCCCGGATATAAATATAGCCCTCAGCGGCCCCTATGGCGTAAGCAGCGATAGCCATCCCCTCAATAACGGTGTGAGGGTCGCCCTCCATTGTGCTGCGATCCATAAAGGCGCCGGGGTCACCCTCGTCAGCGTTACAAATCATATACTTTTGTGTGCCTGGAGCATTGCGACAGAACTCCCACTTTAGACCGGTAGGGAAGCCGGCACCACCCCGACCTCTTAAACCGGAGCGCTTAACCTCATCAATGACCTGCTCCGGGGTCATTTCAAGTAGCACCTTTCTGAGAGATTGGTAGCCACCTATAGCAATATAGTTTTCAATCACCTCCGGGTTAATGTGACCGCAGTTGCGCAAGACGATGCGCTGTTGCTTGGCGTAGAAGTCAATATCTTTATGATAGGGAATTGCTTTACCGCTAACCGGGTCTCTATAGAAGAGGCGCTCTACCGGCTGCCCATCCCGCAGATGGGACTGGGCAATCTCTAGGACATCTTCAACACTTACATGAGTATAAAAGATGCCTTCAGGCTCGACAAAAGCAATGGGACCTTGTTCGCAGAAGCCGTGGCAGCCGGTGAAATCCACCTTGACACTATCTAATTTAAGCTCCTCCACTGCTTTCTCTAATGCTTGTCGGATTTCAACCGACTTATCTGATACGCAGCCTGTCCCTTCGCAGACAAAGATTGTACGCTGGTTATCAGGATAATCCCGAGAGGTTTTCTTAACTGACATTTTCTCCTGCCTTGCTTATATTACTGAAGAGTTCAGCTACCTTCTTGGGGGTCATTTTGCGCTGAGTCTCCTTATCTACTACCATAGTCGGCGCTAGGGCACAGGCACCAATACAAGCCACAGTCTCTAAAGTGTATTCCATATCGCTGGTAGTCTCTCCCGGCTTAATACCCAGCTGTTTTTCCACCTCACTGAGGATGCGCCCTGCTCCCCGCACATGGCAGGCTGTCCCCCGGCACACCTTGACTATCTTCTTCCCGGTAGGAACAAACTTAAACTGGGCATAGAAGGTGCTAACTCCATAAACGGTGCTCTGTGGTAACCGCAGAAACTTAGCAATTTTCTGCATTGCCTCTCGTGGCAGGTAGCCGAACTTCTCTTGAACTTCCTGCAGAATAGGGATAAGGTTGCCCCTCTCTCCAGAATATGCTGATAAAAGCTCGTCTAATTGTTCCCTGACATTAGTCTCCATAGGCTCTCCTTAAATAATTTATTAACCTCCAGGTGATAGTTTCACAAAGCACAGTGATATCCTCAGTGGAGAGGTAACCGGAAATAGTGGCGTCAAATATTATATTTCCTTCAGGGGCAAACTCAGCATCACCTTGCCACAGGACTAGGGTGATAGGAACCTGGCTGAAAGCGTTAATGGTTACTGCCACATCACCGTAATCAGCTTTATGACCGCCCAGTTTTTCGGCGGCATCTATCAGCCGCTGAGGTTCTGGGCCAAAGTGATGGACAAGGGGCTTTATAGTTCTCTTGGAAAATGTCGGGGAGTAATTGCTTCCTTCCGGCAGTTCCCGGTAGGTAATCAATTTATTGGCGGCAATGTTATCTTTTGCCGAGGTTAAATAATGAAGTATCAAAACCTTGTCTCTTATCGGCACCTTCTCATCACTATCCGTTAATGAAATCTCAATATCGGGAAGAGTAATTTGATGTGACTGGTCTAAGTATTTGATGGTGATTACTTTTCTGGAATCTATTTCTTGATAAAGAGCCCCACTTTTGTGGCATTGCTGCTCTATATCATCAATTTTGACTAGTTGTTCACCGGCAAGTTTATAAGCCATCTCGTAGCCATATTCATAATTCTTCTGATTGGGCAATGGCAGACATTTACTTTCCATCCAATTTATCCTTGATAAGCGCCCCTTCCCCTTTCGTAGGGTGGTACTATATCTCAAGCCAGGAGTGAGAATATAGTGTTTCACCGGTGAGAACCCTGACCGTTTTCACATATTCTGCCTCTTTTTGACTTAAAGAAGAAAGGTCAGGTTTCTCACCATCCATTACCCGATACACCAGTTCCACGATTCCTGGCATCTCACCTCTGGCTATTTTGACTAACTCAGAGTCAAAGGCGTCAACTATAGCTGAATGAAGTCCGTACTTCATAAGCATTATCATACAAGTCCGGTTAAGATAAGGTCTAAGGTGGGGGGGAGTGCCATTGGAGATATTGGATAGACCGACGACAGATTTACAGTCGGGAGCAATATCATTCAGCATGCCCATAAACTCAAAACAGGCTTGTACCTGGTTTATTTCCACACTCACCGGGGTAAGAATAGGGTCAATCCAGATGTCCTGGTTGGGGATGTCTAGTTGATTGGCTTTGTAGATAAGGTCAACAGCCAGGACACACCTTTCGGCGGCGTCCCGCGGCATTCCTTCCGTACCCCATAAAAGTCCTATCATGTCAGCATTGTATTTTTTGACCAAGGGTAATTCCGGCTCCAATCTCTCCGGTTGCAGGGAGATGGAATTAATTAGTGCCTTGCCTTGGTGCGCCTTTAGCCCCGCCTCCATAGCCGCCGGGTTGGTTGTATCCAGAGATAGCGGTAAATCGGTAACCTCCTGCACTGTGTTAACCACCCATGTCATTAACTCATCCCCTGCCTTTCGGGCAGGACCGATATTGAGGTCAATATAATCCACGCCAGCCTTAGCCTCAGCCTTGGCTAGTTCCTGAATAGGCTTAGGATTCCTCACCCTCAGTGCAGGGCCGATAGTCTCTGACATAATATTTATATTTTCTCCAATGAGGAACATCATTCCCCCCTTATGGTTTCCATGCCTTAAGATAGGCTGGGATGTGAGTCCCCTCTCTGGGACCGACCAGAATCTGCCAGCCAGGTAGCTCCTCTTCCAAGCCACCACTTTCGGCGGCAGCATAACCCGGGATTACCAATTTGTGGTTTTTAACCATCTCAGCAATGCCACACTTCTTGACAAAGGGGGCAATAGTATCAGCGACAAATTTTCCCGCTGCCCATGAGGTCATAACTGAAAGCCCCTCAGTATCCTTAACCAGGAGGTAGGTGGGAACCTTGCTGGCTTCTATTTCCCCGGAGACAAGGAAGTAGGTAAGGGAAAAATTGGAGGTAATAAGCACCGGGGAATTTTCATCAGGACCACCAATCTCGTAGATTCCCTCGGTAGTAGCTAGTGGTCGCTGAGGGTCAGTATAGATATTCAGACTTTCCAGGAGCAGGGGAAACAGGCTATGCCCTTGGAAATCGGAGAGAACGATAATACCACCATACTTAGCCACGAAAACGGAGGCAATTACAGTCTCCTTTATCAAGTCATCGGTCATTTCGCAGGGAAAAACGATGGTAGGGAAGCCTAACGAGCGAGACTTTTTATTTAGGGCAGCGCTCCTGATGACTATCTGGTCCTCAAATGCCTGGCGAACAGTCCTTGCCCCGGAATCGAGAACGATATCTTTGACCCCCGACTCGGTTAATTTAGTAGTCAGTTGGGCGAGTTCCTCCACGGTGGAGGCTTTTATTGCTACCGGACATGAATTCGCCTTAGCCAAATCGGCCAAGCGGTCCAGGTTGTTTTTATCGGCAAGGTAGAGCAGTGGTTTCCGGTCAGCGCAGGCATTTAAGCCAGCAGCCAGGATATCAGGATTGCTGCTCATCAGGATAATGCCGCACTGGTTGCTTTGTTTGACTTTATTAACCAGGGCTTCAAATTTTGCGGCATCGCCGGAATCATCCTTTATTGCTACCAGCTCGGGACGAAGGGTGAGCCCTACCCTTTGATACTGGATCTGCTGACACCTATCCAGCCTACTGTCAATCTCTGATTCTTCCATAGAGTCACTGATGAGGATAGCGAAACTAGGGGGGTTCTCAAACCTTTTCTCATGGCGAAACATAACCGTCTCGCCGCCAACCTTTGATGCCCGGTCACCGACCCCGATGGTAACCAGTCTAATGGGGGGTGCTGATGCCTCCTCTAGTTTGGTTTTCGCCTCCTCGGAGATATAAGGGCAGGCACTTAATTCTGCCTTACTTGCAGCTAGCTTCATGGCGAAGGCAAGGCAGGTAGGCACCCCGCATTCACCGCAGTTTGTCTTGGGCAGTGATTTGAATATCTCTATTCCGGTAAGTGGCATGTCGGACTCCCTTAGCTAGATTATTTGGTGGGGTTACATTATTGGCTCCATGGTAAGGGCGGGGTGTCCCTTCTCCTCTAGGAAGGGAAGAATCTCCTCCTCAGTGGTGCCTATCGTCTCATCGGCAATCATCTCAGGTAAGTTGGGGACACCAACCTCCTCAGCCCTGGCTTTGAGCCGGTCAGCAATCTCCTCTTTTAGCATCTTGGGTATCCAGACTATCCTTTTTATGCCACCGTCACCGATCACGAATTTTCTCTGGCAGAGGTTGTATTTGCCGTGTCCGAGAAATCCTGGGGTGCTCAAGCCACCGCCGATAGTCCCGGCCAGGGTAGTGAACTTCATCCCGCAGGGGGTCATCTCCCTGTATTCCCGATTTACCGTCATTATCCCATTACACAGGGGAAGGACAGCGGCAATGCACTCACAGCAACCGCAGGTGGTCATGGGGTCATTTATTATACTGTAGAAGTTATAATGGTCTATCTTCTGCCGGGAAGCCTTAAACACAAACTCATTTACCCCTTTCCACTGCCCATACCTGGTATCGAGGCATTCCCCCTTTGCCACCGGTTGATTAGGTCCGGTGGGGTTAATCTCGTAAGCGGCTTTACAGTCCATCCAGTTATAGGAACCACAAAGGCCGGTTCTTTCCGGGCTAATCACGCAAACATGGCTGGGGGCGAAGGACTGGCACAGGGTGCATGAGTAGTATGTATCAGTGGTTTCGTCGGTCATGCCTTCAATTCTGGCATCTCGAGCCCCGTATACTGCTTTTGCCCTGCTTACTATCTCTCTTACCTTATCTTCGTCAGTATAAAGTTTTACCTGCATCTTATCAAATATCCGACCAAAATCTTGGTGCATTTTGGCATGAAGCAGGGCGCCAATATGATTTAGCCTGAAGCCCTTGTCCACAGCGGATTTGCTAATTCGTAACCAGGCGATGTCTCTTTGCCCGATATGCATTAACCCCTGAGCGTAGTTTATAAAGTGGTGGATTTGCCGCTCTAGTATAGGTTCATAGTCCTCCTGCATCTTTCTTCCGGCAACTTCAACGGCTATGGCTAGTGGTAATCTGGAACCAGCAGGAACATCGGTTATCTCCTGACCAATTACTTCAATCTTTCCGTCTTCTACCTCTTCCATACGCTTAGTGGTAACCCACTCTACCATGTGGCTTCTGCCACCACCACACTCCAGATAGATATCTTCTCCCCGAACCCTCTCCCCCTCAAAGGCAGGGCCGTAGGCTACTGGAACCGGTACCTCAGCCACGGTAACCTTCAGCCCTCTTACCTCTATGGCTTTAGCCACTATTTTATCGTGGGGAATATTGGAGACAACGTGCTCATAAGTGCAGATTCCGGTAGGTAGAATCTCGGGTATGGGGGTATCGGCAATGGTGGGGAACCCCCAATTGACCGCCCCCGCTGCATTAGCATACCACTCATCGGTAACATAGCCCAGGGGCAGGGCAAAGGCAAAAATACGGTCTTTATTATAGATAAGCATTTTCCGGTAATCACCTGGTTCAATGCCACCAAAGGACATAGCCGCTCTGGTAGCAAAGCCCATAGCGAAGACAGCCGCGCTAACATCAGGACCAAAGGAGACCAACCGGACTGGCCATCCAATCTGCACCCCGGCCTCTACAAGCTGCTCCGAGAACCTTTTGCCGTTATTGGCAGCACACATAAAGACGTAGAGGTTCTTCTGCTGCAGTTCATTGGCTATCTTGACTGCTATGTCATTGGTTGGTGCTGCGCCAAGGACGGCAGCAAAGCCAGGGGCGGTGCCATCAACGAATTCGATCCCCCTCTTTCTCAGGATGACATCATCGGCGGCACCCAGCCAGATATTCTTGTCAGTGGGGTCTTCCTGCTTGGTGTAAAAGTCAGGCTCCTCCAGATATCTTATGGCTTCAATGATTTCCTCGGCGAAGAAGGTTGCCATCCCGGCATCAAGGGCCGGTGCCAGATAGGGCAGAGGGCAGGTCTCTCTTACCGGTGGTGGTAGCAGGGATTTACACCGCTTTAGTACCTGCTCCATGTCACCTAGCTTTGCCACCGCAATCCCTAAAACCCCATAGGTTACTGGGAGGTAATAAGCAGTATTGGGGAAACCTACCGGTTCGTTGGCTCCCCATCTATCCATTGCCTGCTGCCACTTCTTCTCGGCCTGGCTTACAATTTTATAAGCCCCTCTAATCGCCGCTGAGGCAATAATCTTAGACATATTTCAGAACCCCCTTATCCTTTACTGCCTTGGTGATTGGGCTGCTTACAGTTCTCGTCTCATCGCCATATCGTAGAGGACCCTTTCTCTAGCTCTGTCAATGCCTAGGGCTTTACGCTTGTTGTCAATATGCTCAATCATAAGGTGAGCTGCCTTAAGCGGGTCGGGCTCAAAGGCCCACATTCCACCATACATAGTCTCAAAATCCTCAAACAATAATTTGGTTACCTCTTCGCTGCCGAGGGTAGGCCAGGTAACACCAAATACGGTGAATACCCCTGAGGCAACGAAGTATTGACCGATGGAAATTGCCTTCTCACTCATCCATTCCGGGGCAGCCCCGGCTACCGGCAGGTCACTGATGTCATCACCCAGACCACCATCTTTCACCACCGCCGTAGCTGCCATCAGGATTCGGCTGTTATCAACGCAGGAACCTAGGTGCAATACCGGGGGGATACCAACGGTTTCGCATACCGAAGCCAGTCCTTCACCAGCGTATTTTGCTGCCGCTTCCGGGGTCAGCAATCCGAGTTTAGCGCAAGCCATGGCACTACACCCGGTTTGAAGGACTAGCACATCGTTCTTGATGAGCTCTTTAACCATAGCGGTGTGAACATCATCGTGCTTAACCCGGGGGTTATTGCAGCCGACAACACCGGCTACCCCCCTAATTCTGCCATTAATGAT
Source organism: uncultured Dehalococcoidales bacterium (assembly GCA_964616615.1). GTDB lineage: Bacteria > Chloroflexota > Dehalococcoidia > Dehalococcoidales > DAOVUZ01 > DAOVUZ01. The sequence continues at coordinate 7,420 of CAZTRJ010000008.1, read as the reverse complement.
ATTATCATTTAGCGGTCGATAGGAAGCCCGATAGAGACCACCTAATAAATAGTTAATGGTCTCGTGGCTGAATCCGGCAACCAGGTCGCTTCGCTCCTCAGGGATATCAATATTCTTCCCTCTATTGGGGAAATTCTCAATAGCAGTTTTGACTATAGCCCTAGCCGACTCCATAGCGTTGTGCTCGTCAAACTCAATATGGATGGCATCAGGAATCCTAGCCTTAGGCGAGGTAGTGATAATCTTGGTGTGGTAGCACTGAGCAATATCAGGGAGGGACTGCATAATACATTGAATATCTACCACCATAGCCTCTATTGCCCCGGTAACCAGAGCTAGCTCTTGTTGCAAGAAATTCCCGGCTAGAGGTATCCCGTGACGCATCAGTATCTCGTTGGCGGTGCAACACATGCCAGCTAGGTTTATCCCCTTAGCCCCTTTAGATTTAGCCAGCTCTATCATCTGAGGGTCTTGAGCGGCAACCACAATCATCTCGGAAAGCAAGGGGTCGTGACCGTGGATGATAATATTTACCTCGTCCCGGCTGAGCACCCCTAGATTTACCTTGCCCAGAATGGGTGCCGGGGTGCCGAAGAGGATGTCCTGTAGCTCGGTAGCAATCATACTACCGCCCCACCCGTCAGCTAGGGCAGCTCTCACCCCTTGTTTAAGCAGGCTTCGGTAGTCCTGGTCCACCCCCATATGAGTGCGGTGCATTATTTCCACAACTTCTCTGTCTATACCCCTGGGGGCAACCCCCAGGTTTCGCCACAGCTCCTGGCGCTTTAGTGGTGCCCTCTTCAGGAACAGGAGTTCACCTTCTTGCTTGCCAAATTCAGCCAGGGCTATCTCACCGATATCAATAGCTATTTCCTGGTTACTGCGGTCTCCAATCTCTACCCCCCAATCCAGAGCCAATTGCAGCAGTTTCTGTTCATCTTTAATTTCATAACCTGGTGCCTTCCCCCTGGCTGCTGCTAGGAACAGCGCAGCTACCCCCCGCCCATGGTCGGAGTGAGCTGCCGCCCCACCGGCTATCATCCGGATAAAGTTGCGAGCAGCAATGGTCTCAGCCGTAGCCCCACAGATGCCCCTTCTTTTCTTCTTTTCCTCGGGTGTTTCCGTTCCCCCTTTGGGTAGAGGCACCCGACACGGTCCCATTCCACAATTCTTGCAGCAACTGCCAACCATCCCTATGGGGCAAGGCTTTATCGCTTCAGCCCTATCGAAAGCGGTATTAACCCCATCACTACCCGCTTTTTCTATCATCTTGATACTAGCGTTATCAATGCTCTTGGTTTCTGCTTCTGCCATCTTGCATCACGCCCCCAAAATTATTTTGCTGTCAGTTCAGCTATCATCTCCTGAACCAATTTTATTGCCTCGGGGTGCCTCATAATTAGCACATCAGCCCCAGCTAGAAGCGAAATCATGGCTGATATAGCTTCCATCAAGATACCCCTCTTTTTAGCATCGCCCAGCTTAGGCTCCTCTTCGGTTGGAATGTGCGCCTCTTTGGTCTTCCATACCTCTTTACCGATGTTGCAAATGACAGGGAACTGGAGTTTTTCATCCTGCTGGGTTAAGGCTGCCATCCTCGTTCTCTCTATTACTGAGTAACAATACTCGATACCATAACCAATGCTGCTAATAGTGGTGTCCATTATAAGCAAATCATCGGGGACGCCAAGATTACCCAGCAGAATATTAAGCTGCTTAGCCAGGTTAATATCGGTAGGTGTTGACGGAATTAATGTATGGCGATAACCAATGGCTGAGGCGCCAATCTTTTTATGGTTTCCTTCGGCCACCGGTCCAATAATCAGGTTCTTTCCTTCGCAAACCTCGCACACCCTTCTTAGAACCTCAGTATCTTTCTCCTCATTACTACAACCCCAGACGATTAAGGGGATATCAATGGCATCAGCTACCTTCTTGACAACCTCAGCAGCTTCATCAGCCCCCCGGTCAAGTCCATTGGGGTCGGTGCTCATCAGTTGTAAACAGAGCATTTCCGCCCCATAGTCGTCGATACACTTCTTCGCCCAGGCAACAGGGTCATCGGTTACGCCGGCAAAAGGTTCTAAAGCGGCTTCAGGCCACTCCTCGGGTGGTGAGTCATAAACCTCCATGGCTATTCTGGGCAGGTTTGGTATTCCACCTTCAAAGAGGTAGAAGGGGTAGGCGGTCTCACCGCCAACTGTTATACTCTTGTCCCCTTTGCCCAGTCTTATCTCTCTGATTTTGCCGCTGTATGATGTTTTAGGAATCTCAAATGCCATTCTTCGCCTTCCTTAACCTAAGCCTGGGTTTTTCTCTTTTCATCCCATAACTATTCTTTTTCATACCAGTATCTCTCAGCGGTTTGCAGATATTTGAGCTTTTCCTGTCTGGTGCCCAGCTTCTGTCGCCATTTCCCGGCATCCTCACCATCGGGTTTACCTTCCTCAAAGGTTGCTCCTAATACCTCTACCTCCTCCCTGCCCGGGGCACTCTTGTTCTCCACTTGATATTCCATTATTTTATCCCTTCTTAGGCTATACCGGCGGCTAATTTTGCGGCTCTTACCGTATTTAGCATAAGCATGGTTATGGTCATAGGTCCTACCCCACCTGGGACGGGGGTGATAGCTTTAGCCTTCTCCTTGACGGAATCAAAGTCAACATCGCCACATAAAATATCTTTACCTTCGGCGGTTTTTCCTATTCGGTTAACCCCGACATCAATTACCACTGCCCCTTCTTTAACCATATCAGCAGTAATAGCCTTAGGTTTTCCTGCGGCGACAATCAGTATATCAGCCCTCTTGGTATGAAAAGCCATATCTTTGGTTCGGGTATGGCACACCGTCACTGTGGCATTAGCCCCCTCTTGCTTCTGGAGAAGGATATTAGCTATAGGTTTGCCTACAATATTGCTTCTACCCACTACTACTACCTCTGCCCCTTCAGTCTTAATCCCGGACCTGATTAGGAGCTGCTGGATTCCGTGGGGGGTGCAGGGTAAGTAATCCGGCTCGCCAATCATCAATTTACCTACATTCACCGGGTGAAAGCCATCAACATCCTTTTTGGGGTCAATGGCATTGAGAACCCTGGTCTCGTTGATATGCTTGGGCAGGGGTAGCTGGACTAGAATCCCATTAATCTTGGGGTCTTTATTTAACTTGTCAACAAGAGCGAGCAGGTCTTCCTCACTGGTCTCAGCCGGCAGGTCGTGTCTTTCTGAGTAGATGCCCAGGGCTAGGGATGTTTTCTCCTTTGCTCCGACATAAACCTGGGATGCTGGGTCCTCACCAACCAAGACAGTGGCTAATCCTGGTATAACATTATGCTTCTCTTTAAGTTCGGCGATTTCCTGTTTTAGCTCCTGGCGAATCTGTTTGGCAGTCTCGGTGCCGCTGATAATCTGTGCCGTCATTTTTACCTCCCTTTTTACCTCTTTCTTTATAAAATGTTAGCCATCAATTCGTTAACTGCTATTACTGCCTGGGATGTATCGGGCAGGTCAAGTAGCGGTTTCAGCTTGAGGTCATAGTCATATACCTCTTCATCTAGAGGTATGGTAGTTATAGGCTCGATTCCCAGCCTGGCTAGTTCCTCGGTGATGACCGGGTCTAGCTTGGCAGGGGCAAAATTAATTATCACTGATTGCCTTTTTACCATCAGTTTAAGCTCATTGGCTAGGTCTCTTATTCGGGCAGCAGCTCGGACACCCTTTACCGAGTGGTTGGAGATTATAAACAGCTCGTCAACATTTTGAGTAGTTCTTCGTGATAGGTGCTCCATCCCTGCCTCGTTATCCATTATGACATAAGCATAGTTGTTAGCCAAGTTATCAGTAAATTTCCTTAGCATGAGATTGGGATAGCAATAGCATTCAGGACCTTCACCTCTGCCCATTGTCACCAGGTCAAGCCCCTTACTTTCAACAAGAACCTCATTCAATTTATAGTCGAGATAAGTCTCCTTGGTCATCCCTGGCGGGATGTTTATTTTATCCCTTTGGAAATCATCAAGCATTGAGCCAACCGTCTGGTTTACACTGAGCCCCAGGCTCTCCCCCAGGTTAGCATTAGGGTCAGCATCAACCGCCAGAACCGGTCCCGCCCCATTCTTTTTCAGGTAGCGAATAATGAGACTTGCTATTGAAGTCTTTCCACTACCACCCTTTCCCGCAACAGCAATAGAAAAACTCAAGTGGTTACCCCCGGCTTTAATTTAACCTCCTGGCAGTTTGGCTAGCTTACTGTTTACTGATGGGAACTCACTAGCATTGGTGTGTGGTAGGAATAGAGCTGCTATATAATTATTCATAAAAGTGGTATCTTCACTCAATTCAAAATTGGTCATCATCCTGGTAACCTTTTTCTCATCATTGAGCATGTCGGTAGAGAACGAGGTTAATCTTGCCCCCAAGAGAGAGCCATTGCCAATGAAGGCAAACCTATCTAGGGGGAGGTCAGGAAAGAGACCAATGGTAATAGCCTTGGCAATATCGATGTTAACACCGAAGGCACCGGCGATAATTATCTGTTCTAGACTGGAGACGGTGAGCGCCACGCTTCTGATTAATGTCTGGCACCCAGCATACATGGCTGCCTTGGCTCGAATGAGATTATCAATATCCACCTCGGTAATGACAATATCTTTACCGATTTGAGTTTCGGGTGACCAACATATTACATACTCGTAGCCATCACTACCCTGTCTAACTCTTTCGGTGCGGAGGGCAGCGTTAAATTTGCCATTGGGACCGATGACCCCGGCTTCAAATAGACCGGCAACAATACTTATCAAGCCTGAGCCACAGATTCCCTTTGGTTTTACTTCACCAATGGTGCCGACCACTGGCTCAAAATTTGTGGGATTGATGTCGAAGTCTTCAATAGCACCGTCGTTGGCTATCATGCCGTGCTTTATCTCACCACCGGCAAAGGCGGGACCAGCGGAACAAGCGGCAGTTACCATCCAATCTGAGTTTCCAATCACTATCTCGCCGTTTGTTCCTATATCTATATAGAGCGTTAATTTCTTTCTCTGATATACTCCCGCCCCTACAATCCCGGAAACAATATCGGCACCGACATAGCTTGACACAGAGGGTGGGGTGTGGAGGTAGACATGTTCTCCTACCTCAATGCCTAAAGAATTTGCCCTTACCTGGGGGATAAAGTTGGCTACCGGCGTATAAGGGGCTAACCTTATATGTTTAGGGTTAAGGCGGAGAAGGAGCTGGAGTATTGTGGTGTTGCCGGTAGCAACTATATGACCGATACGGCTCACCTCGACCCCAGCCTCGGCTAGTAGTTGGCTGGTAATCCCGTTTATGGTGGCGACAACCACCTCCTGTAGCTTTTTAAGGCCGTTTGGTTTCTGGCAGTAGGCGATACGACTAATAATGTCTTCACCGTAGCTAATCTGTCCGTTATACTCGATGCCTCGGGCTAGGACTTTACCCCGGTTTAAATCAAGTAGCTGCCCACGGACAGCAGTAGTTCCAATATCAAAGATGAGAGAGTAATGCTTATCCCTCGTATCTCCTGGCTCAACCTTTATTATTTTTGGTCTTCGCTTACTATCCCATCGGGTTTCACTTCCATTCAGGATGGTGGTAACCGTAACCTTCCAATGACCATCTCGCAACACCTTAGCCAGCTTACTTAGCACACTAAAGTCTACCGAGATGTTATTAAGCTTATACTGTTTTCTTAAGCCTCTTAGTAGCCGGGAGAGGTCACTGGCATTATCGTCTAAGGTCGGCGGTGGCAGCTCGATAAAAAGCTTGCTTAAGGGGGGAGCAAATGTCCAGCCAGTAGCTACCGTCTCTACTTGTTCGGCACCAGTCACCAGTTCCTTGCGCTCCCGGTCGAGGACGGCTGTCTCCAGCCTTGATTCTACCGGAATATAGACCACTAAATCGGTGATTATGCTGCTTTGGCAGGCTTGTCTGAAACCCTGCTTATATTCCTCTTCGGGAAGCTTCTCGGTCCGGACGCTGTCAACTCCCCCCTTCTTGATTAGGACCTTGCAGGTGCCACAAACACCATTACCCCCGCAGGAGGCATTGATGTGGACACCGGCAGCAATAGCCGTCTGTAGGAGATTGTCACCTTGTTCGGCGACAATATCAACATTATCGGGGTCGAAGTGGACCCCTCTTTTTTTATTAGGTAAACCTTTTGACATCTAACCCCTTATAGTACCAAACATCACTGAGTAATGGCTAAAAAAGACCGGTGACCTTTCCCGTCTTCACATCAACATCTACCCTTCTAAAAGCAGGGTCAGATGAGGTTCCTGGCATCAGGCTGATGGCTCCGGCGCAGGGGCAGAGAAATTTTGCCCCGGAATAAATCAATATATCCCGGATGGGTAGTGTCCAGCCCTTGGGGACGCCCTTGAGAGTCGGGTCATGAGTAAGGCTTAGATGAGTCTTTACCATCATGGTGGCATATTCATCGTACTTGGGGTCAGACTCAAACTTCTTGGCTTTAGCCTCAGCATCGGGTGTCCACGATACGCTATCGGCGCCGTAGACTACCTTGGCGATTTTGTCCACGCGCTCTCGCAATTTTGTTTCCATGGGATACAGGTACTTGAACTCGTTTGTTTCTTCGCAGGCTTCCTTGACTACATCGGCCAATTCCAGAGCACCGTCGCCACCGTTAGCCCAGTGTGAGGATACAGCGCAGCGGGCTCCGGCGGTCTCGGCGGCTTTCCTGACCATGGCAATCTCATCCTTGGTATCGGTGTGGAAGGCATTGATGCACACCACCGGCTTGATACCAGAAGTTGTGATGGTGTTGATGTGGTGTACCATATTGGGAATACCCTTCTCCAGGAGTCCCAAATCCTCTTTAGCGTAGGCATCGGGTAAGGGAATACCGGCTACCACCTTGGGACCGCCGCCGTGCATCTTCAGGGCGCGGATGGTGGTGGTCAGCACTGATACATGCGGCTTGAGGCCGCTGTAGCGGCACTTGACGTTCCAGAACTTCTCAAAGCCGATATCGGCACCGAAGCCGCTCTCGGTAACATGGTAGTCAAACATCTTCAATGCAATGCGGTCGCCGATGATGGAGGACTGACCCACGGCAATATTAGCAAACGGTCCGGCGTGTATTAATACCGGCTGATACTCCACGGTGCACATCAGGGTGGGATTGATGGTGTTACGCATCCAGGCGGTCATGGCACCGCCCACTTCCAGGTCACCGGTGGTAACTGGATTGCCCGCCTTATCGTAGGCAACGGTAATTTTGTCCATTCTTTCTCGCAGGTCAGCCAGGTCTTTGACGATGGACAACATAGCCATAAGCTCGGAACCGACGGCGATGCCGAACTTGGACTGCATGGTGAAGCCGTCCATACGACCACCGAGACCGATAACAATATTGCGCAGGTTCTGGGCACAAAAG
>CAZTRJ010000007.1:11839-35902 GCA_964616615.1 uncultured Dehalococcoidales bacterium | reverse complement strand
CTCAACTCGCCATTCGCCCTTATTGCATCAAGGACGGGTGGTTCGGAATCTGTCGTCTATGGTGGGCGATACTGGACTTGAACCAGTGACCTCTGCGATGTCAACGCAGCGCTCTAACCAACTGAGCTAACCGCCCATCAATACAACAATAATTCTACAAGATGCCCTACCCGCAGTCAAGCGAATAAACCCGAGTTTATGGTACACCCCCATTTTCAAGGGATACGCCAGCTGGACCACTTACCTTTGTCTACCTCACCATTGTAAGCTAATTTGGGTGTTACTCCCCTGGCTATAGCCGCTGCCAGAACAGCCTTGGTTATATCGCCGGCTACAAAGGGAAGAACTCCAATGCCAAGGAGAGTAGTAAAGGCTACCGGCTCTCCCTTCACCAGGTTGAGCCATAACCCAAGCTGAAGGAGACCGGGAACATAGATAAGGATAAAGTTTGCCAAGAGCATGAGCACCAGCATACTGAAAAAGCTTCTTGACCTAATATAAGTATCGGTAAGATGACCCAGGAAAAGTGCAGCCAGGATAAAACCGATTATATACCCGCCGGTAGGTCCGGCAAGGTAACCCAGTCCACTGCCCAAGCCAGAAAACCAGGGAACGCCGGCAGCACCAAGGCCTGCATAGATAGCCAGACTTGCGCCCCCCCACCACCTTCCCAACAGCACACCAGCGAGGAGCACAGCAAAGGTCTGTCCCGTTACCGGCACCGGACTCCATGGAATCATGATTCTAATCTGAGCCACAAGACCAATGAGGCAAGCCATGCCAAGGGCTAAAGCTAACTTCTTAGGTACGCTAAGTTCATATCTCCACCGAAAAATGTCATACTTAGCTCGGCTGATTCTAGTAGCTACCTCCATGTTTACCTCCATCACTAAGGGATTTATGTCAAGTTAAAGCACAGCCCTAGATTTTTAGCGCTACTCAGTGTATACTCGGTAAAAGATTATTTACTAGATTATTTACTAAAGAACTGAATAGATAAGGGATGTAAATTAAGATTTAGATATTATTTTAACAGATAGCTGATAAATAAATCAATAAGGGGGTATAAAAATGGCTGAGACCAAAGAAAAAGCTAAAGAACATGTTCTCAAGATAACCAAGGATAACGATATCACATTGATAAGACTATGGTTCACTGATATTTTGGGCTTTCTTAAGAGTTTCTCCATCACCCCAAGAGAACTGGAAGAAGCATTGGCAGATGGTGTGGGATTTGATGGCTCCTCCATTGAGGGATTCGCCAGAATTGACGAGAGCGATATGCTGGCTCTGCCCGACCCCACCACCTTCCAAATCCTACCCTGGAGCCAGCCACAACACCCCGTAGCCAGAATGTTCTGTGACATTTTAAAACCGGGGGGGCAAGCCTTTGACGGTGACCCCCGATATGTACTAAAGAGAAACCTCCAAAGAGCTACTGACCAGGGTTATACTTTCTACACCGGACCAGAAATGGAGTATTTTTACTTCCAAAATGCAGAGGGGACACAAATCCTGGATGAAGGGGGCTATTTTGACTTGACCCCCCCGGACACGGCTAGCGATTTAAGAAGAGAAACCATACTCACTTTAGAAAAGCTGGGTATCAGCGTTCAATACAGTCACCATGAAGCGGCTACCAGCCAGCACGAAATAGACCTGAACTACGCTGATGCCTTGACTATGGCTGATAATGTCATGACCTACCGATTGGTAGCTAAAGAGGTAGCGCTAAAGAATAGTGTCTATGCTACCTTTATGCCCAAGCCTATCTTCGGCGTCAACGGCAGTGGTATGCATGTGCATCAGTCACTGTTCAAAGGCGACAGAAACGCCTTCTTTGATGAAAATGACCAGTATTATCTATCCCAAATAGCCAAACACTATATCGCTGGACTACTAAGACATGCCCCAGAAATTACAGCCGTTATCTGCCAATGGGTTAATTCCTATAAGCGACTGGTCCCCGGCTATGAAGCGCCGGTATACCTTTCCTGGGCACGGAAAAACAGGTCAGATATGATTAGAGTCCCTGAGTATCAACCGGGAAAGGAAAACTCTACCAGAATTGAATTTAGGGTTCCAGACCCTGCCTGTAATCCCTACCTAGCTTTCAGTGTGATGTTAGCCGCCGGTCTGGAGGGCATTGAGCAGAAGTATGAACTAGCCGACCCTATTGAGGAAAATATTTTTGAGTTGAGCAAGGAGGAGAGAGCGCAAAGAGGCATCGGCAGTCTGCCAATAAACTTATCTGATGCGCTAAGCTTAACCGAAAATAGCCAGCTGGTAAGAAAAGCCCTGGGTGACCATGTCTTTGATAGCTTCATCAAGAATAAGAAAATTGAGTGGGACCAGTATCGCATTCAGGTAACTGAATATGAACTAAAAAGATACCTGCCTATTCTCTAAGATTTCTTATCTCTGCCCTATGCTACTGGCTTCTGACTACCGATGATGGTAATCTCTATATTCTTGCCACAGTGGGGGCATGTTATATTAAGGATGATAGGCTGGTTCATCACTCGCTCAGCAACGGCAGTAACCATGGAATCAATACTATCTAAACGCTGGTCTACCATATCCAGGCGCCGTTTAACATGTTCAGCATCCAGCACTGACTCCTGCCCTTCCCCGCTGGGTTCCTTTTCCTTCGCCAAGGCTGTATCCTCCCCGTGATTATAATCACCCTGTTTAATATTTAATAGGTAACTAATAAAAAGGTAGAACTTGCCCCCTGGCACAGCAACATCCGCCTCTAACTTACTCAGCAAGGTAAGTGGGCTCGGCAGGATTCGAACCTACGACCAATCGGTTATGAGCCGACCGCTCTGCCACTGAGCTACGAGCCCACAAAGCGGGAGACGAGACTCGAACTCGCGACAACCTGCTTGGAGGGCAGGGACTCTACCAACTGAGTTACTCCCGCAATATTGTATTCATTCTAGCCCAAAAAACTAGCTTTGTAAAGGAACGCTTACCTCGACAAAATCGTTAACCAAAGTCCTGGTTGACTACGGAATAGACCAATGCCACAAAAACTGCTAAAATCACGGTAAGTTCGCTGAAATAGGCTATGCCAGGTTTCTAAAACTTGCCTAGCCAAGGGGGTAGTATGCCAGCAGATGAAGATAAACAAATAAAGGCTGAATTACTCGCTAACTTGCAAGAGCGTAAGGAAAGAGCTAAGCAGATGGGGAGGAAGGAAAGTGTGGACAGACAGAAAAAGAGAGGCAAGCTAACCGCCCGAGAGCGAATAGATAAGCTACTGGATGAGGGAACTTTCTGTGAGACGGCAATGTTGGGTATAAATAGAGGCACCGCCTTTGGGATGGACAAGGTTGAAGTGGCAGCGGATGCGGTAGTTACTGGCTACGGCAAGATTGATGGCAGAAAGGTATATATTTTCTCCCAGGATTTCACCAGTATCGGTGGAACCCTATCCGAAACACACGCCAAAAAGATTTGCAACCTGATTGATAGTGCGGTTAAGGGAGGCTGCCCTATCATCGGGATAAATGATTCTGGGGGCGCCAGAATTCAGGATGGGGTTGACGCTCTAGCTGGTTACGGACAGATGTTCTTCAGAAATACATTAGCCTCGGGCATAGTTCCTCAAATATGCGCCATTCTTGGTCCCTGTGCCGGGGGAGCAGTATACTCCCCGGCATTGATGGACTTCATATTTATGGTTAAAGGCACAAGTTATGCCTTTATCACCGGGCCCAAGGTGGTTAAGGCTGTTTTAGGACAGGACATAACTGAGGACGAGCTTGGTGGTGCCACTGTTGCCCAGAAAAAGGCGGGGGTTGTCTGCCGCTCGGAAAACAGTGAGGAGGAATGTTTGCAAAGTATAAGGGAACTGCTGGATTACTTACCATCAAGCAATAGACAAAAGCCGCCGAGAAGGGTTGATTGGGGAGATGACCCCGATAGAATAGATGACACCATATTTGATATTGTCCCGGCAAATCCGAAAATGCCCTATGATATGCACAACATAATTGAGCGGGTATTTGACCAGAGACAGGATGGGAAGAAGAATTACTTTGAGCTATTCCCCTTATTCGCCACCAACATAATCACCTGCTTCTCCAGATTGAACGGGTGGTCGGTGGGGATAATAGCTAACCAACCGATGTCAGTGGCTGGAGTCCTGGATATTAATTCCTGTGATAAGGCTTCCCGATTTATCCGATTTTGTGATGCCTTCAATATCCCGGTTATTAACCTGGTTGATGTTCCCGGATATATGCCAGGAACAGAACAGGAATGGGGCGGAATAATCAGGCACGGAGCCAAGATGCTTTATGCCTATTCGGAGGCCACGGTGCCCAAGATAACCATCACTATCAGAAAGGCATACGGCGGCTCCTATCTTGGAATGTGCAGTAAGGATTTAGGGGCTGATACTGTATTCTGCTGGCCTACTACTGAACTGGCAGTAATGGGACCAGAGGGAGCAGCCTCAATAATATTCCGAAAAGAATTAGAAAAGGCAGACGATGCCGACAGATTGCTCCAGGAGAAAATAGAGGAATACAAAACTATGTTTGCCAATCCCTACCGGGCTGCCCAGCACCTGCATGTTGATGATGTGATTAACCCGGCGGAAACAAGACCCAGGCTTATCAAAGCATTGGAAACAGCAATCGATAAGGTAGAACCAAGACCGGAAAAGAAGCACGGTATAATGCCAACATAACAACTGGTGTCGGAGTATTTCACTGAACTATGATTTTTTAAAGTTAACGATGCCCGAGGAGATGAGCTATGTCGCACAGGATAAGTAAAGAGGAACTTTTAGCTAGAGCGCACAAACCGACAGAGGACGCCATGAAGCTACATCCATTCTATCGGGGGAAGATACAGACTATAGCTAAATGCCCGGTTCGTGACATTAATGACTTTGCTATATGGTATACCCCCGGTGTAGCCGAACCGTGTAAGGCAATAAAAGCTGACCCAGAAATGGTCTACGAGTATACCAACAAGTGGAATACCATAGCTGTAGTTTCCGATGGCACCAGGGTTCTTGGTCTGGGTGATATTGGTCCTGAAGCCGCCCTGCCGGTGATGGAAGGTAAGGCGCTTCTGTTTAAGTATCTGGGTGGGGTGGATGCGGTGCCTATCTGCCTCAATACCAAGAACCCCGAAGAGATAATTCAGGCGGTGAAGTGGCTTCAACCATCCTTTGGCGGCATCAATCTGGAAGATATCTCCGCCCCTAAATGCTTCTACATCCTGGACACTCTACGCCAGGAAATGGGGATCCCAGTATGGCACGATGACCAGCAGGGAACAGCCACCGTTACCCTCGCCGGGCTAATCAATGCGTTAAAGGTTGTGGGCAAGAAGAAGGAGCAGGTGAGCCTCGCCCTAATCGGGGTAGGGGCAAGCAATATAGCCATCACCAGGATGCTCTTTGCCGACGGTTTTAAACCAGAAAACGCTATCTTCGTCGATAGCAAAGCTACCCTACATACCGGCAGAGCCGACCTCGAAGAAAAGCAGGAGGAGAATCCCTATAAATGGGAGCTGTGCCAGAGAACAAACCCGGAGAAGAGAACTGGCGGTATCGGCGAGGCTCTGAAAGGAGCCGATATCTGTATCTCATTATCTAAATCAGGACCAGATACCATCAAGCCAGAGTGGGTGAAGGCTATGGCTAAAGATGCTATTGCTTTTATTTGCGCCAACCCTATTCCTGAAATCTGGCCCTGGGAAGCCAAGGAGGCTGGGGTCAGGATTGTGGCTACCGGCAGGTCAGATTTCCCCAACCAGGTGAATAACTCTATCAGTTTTCCCGCTATCTTCCGGGGTGCCCTGGATGTCAAAGCCAGAACCATTACTGATGAGATGTGCATTGCTGCCGCTTATGAGCTGGCCAAGTGTGCCGAGGACAGCGGGCTAAGTGAGGATTATATTATCCCTACCATGGGAGAATGGGAGGTCTTTATCCGAGAAGCAGTAGTGGTAGGAATGAAGGCGATAGAACAAGGAGTGGCTCGGGAAAAACTAAGCCGTGACCAATTAACTAAACGAGCCGAAAAGATGATTAAAGAGGCAAGGGAAACTACTACCCTGCTGATGAAGTCAGGTCTAATACCACCGGTGCCCGAGGGATAGCATACTACAGGAAAAGAGTGGAATCACAATGAGAGATATTGATACTAAAGAAGTAACCAAAACAGTGTCTCATCTCTTTCAACAGGCATGTTACCAGCTCCCTGATGATGTGATAACCTGCCTCAAGCAAGGGCGAGATAGAGAAGAATCACCTATCGGGTGCGAGGTGCTGGATAGGATACTGGAAAACGCAGAGGTCTCGGCTAAGGAGAGAATCCCCCTATGTCAGGATACTGGCACCGCCGTGGTCTTTCTTGAGCTGGGTCAGGAAGTTCACATTACTGGTGGTGACCTTTACCCTGCCGTGAATGAAGGAGTACGCCAAGGATACAATGAAGGTTATTTACGCAAATCCATGGTGCTTCAGCCCTATTCTGCCAGGGTCAATACCAAGGACAATACACCGGCTGTCATTCACACCGATATCGTCCCTGGTGACAGGCTCAAAATCACCGTGATGCCTAAAGGGGGTGGCGCTGAGAATATGACCCGCCTCGGTATGCTGACCCCAGCGAGTAGCCGCCAGGGAGTTATAGACTTCGTGGTCAATGCCGTTAATGAGGCCGGGGGTAATCCCTGCCCTCCAGTTATCGTTGGTGTGGGAATAGGGGGCACAGCAGAAAAGGCTCTGATGCTAGCCAAGAAAGCGTTACTACGCAAAGTGGGCGAGCCTAACCCCGATGCCGAGTCTGCTGAACTGGAAAGGGAAATTCTGCAGCGAACTAATAACCTAGGCATCGGACCAATGGGATATGGTGGCAGAATTACTGCCCTCGCCGTTCATGTTGAAGTTTTCCCTGCCCATATCACCAGCCTGCCAGTAGCGGTTAATTTGCAATGTCATAGTGCTCGGCACCAAGAAGCTGTGCTATGAAGGTTGCTTATCAAGAGTAAATTAAGGGGGATGATGTTGACCAACAATCTCCACATTACATCACCAATTGACGCTGAGACCATAGAAAAGCTGACGGCAGGCACTCAGGTTTTGATTTCCGGGGTTATCTACACCGCTCGCGATGCTGCCCACCAGCGGCTTATCCAAGCCCTGGACAAGGGTGAGAAGCTCCCTTTTAACCTCAAGGGACAAACTCTATATTATGTGGGTCCCTCTCCCGCCAAGGCGGGACAGATTATTGGCTCAGCCGGACCTACTACCAGCGGTCGTATGGATATCTACTCACCCCGCCTGATAGCTGAGGGGGTTAAAGGGATGATTGGCAAGGGTATGCGCTCCCAGGCGGTGACGGAGGCGATGAAGAAACACAAAGCAGTGTATTTCGCTGCCATAGGTGGTGCCGGCGCTCTCATCTCCAAGAGCATCAAGAAATCAGAGGTAATAGCCTACGAGGAGCTTGGAGCCGAGGCAATTCGCCGCCTGGAAGTAGAAGATTTCCCGGCTACAGTGGTAAATGATATTTATGGCGCCGACCTTTACCAAGAGGGAAAAGCCAAATACCAGATAGAGTAGAACAGTATCAATGAACCGATATGACTATATCATAGTTGGCAGTGGCATTACCGGGCTCTATACCGCCCTGCTGGCAAAAGAGCAGGGAAGCGTGCTCATTATAACCAAGAGCAGTATTGATGACTGTAATACCAAATATGCCCAGGGGGGTATCGCTGCCGCTATCGGCAGGAATGATTCCCCAGAGCTTCACTTCAAGGATACCATAGCCGCTGGAGATGGCTTGTGCAATGAACAGGCAGTGCATATCCTGGTAAAAGAAGCCCCTGACCGCATTACTAACCTGGTCAATCTTGGCATCCCCTTTGACACTATTGACGGAGAGATTGCTCTCACCATGGAGGCAGCTCACAATGTGCCCCGTATCCTGCATGCTGGAGGTGATGCCACCGGCGAACATATTGAAGTCACGCTAGGTAACCGGGTGCGCTCATCCAAAATCCAGGTGCTTGAAGACTGCCTGGCTACTGAGATTCTAGTAGAAGGGGGAGAGGTTAGCGGAATAAAAGCCCTTGATTGCCGCACCGGCTCCATTGAGGAATTTGATTGCCGCTTCCTGATTCTAGCTACCGGCGGCGCCGGGCAGCTATTCAAGTTCAATACTAACTCCAATATAGCCACTGGTGACGGTATAGCCCTAGCTTTCACAGCCGGGGCAGAGATTGTTGACATGGAGTTTTTTCAATTCCACCCTACTGCTCTGCGTCTGCCGGGGGTAAGCCCGTCTCTTATATCGGAAGCGGTGAGGGGTGAGGGAGGAGTGCTACTCAATGTAGATGGCTACCGTTTCATGCCTGACTATACGCCCAAGGCTGACCTAGCCCCACGGGACATAGTAGCTCGTAGCATCCTCGACGAGATGAAAAAAACAGGTTCAGACAGGGTCTTCATTGATGTTACTCATTTAGCACCCTATGTTATCACTACCCGGTTCCCTCATATTTACCGCCTCTGTCTGAACCACGGCCTGGATATTACCAAAGGTCTGATACCAGTGGCACCAGCGGCTCACTACATGATGGGAGGCATCAAGACCAATATCTGGGGAGAAACCAATATCGCGGGACTATTCGCTGCTGGTGAAACCGCCTGCACTGGCGTCCATGGAGCCAACCGTCTAGCCTCAAACTCACTGCTGGAAGCAGTCGTATTCAGTAACAGAATCATCAACAGAACCACCAAGGAGACTGAGGTGTCTATTACCAGCCAAGACACAGAAGTTTACCACCTGCTGAGCCAGAGGCGAGTCTCTGGGATTGTGCCTGCACCCAGCCTATCTGCCCTGCAACAACTGCACTGGGATAAAGTAGGCATCATACGTAACCAGAAAGGCCTGACTCAAGCCGCCAATATCTTAGCCGCATGGCAGAAGTCCTTGCCCCTGCCTGCCGACCGCCCCTCCCATGAGCTAAGCAACCTGATATTGAGCGGTCAATTAATAACCGAGGCCGCCCTCCTTAGAGAAGAGAGCCGCGGCGCTCACTTCCGTTCCGATTTCCCCCACAGCTCGCCCCAATGGCAACGCCATATTACACTGGTAAAGTGATAAAGATAGTCTAAAAACCAGACGAGGGGCAAAACTAATCGGGGTGAGAGGACTTGAACCTCCGACCTCAGCGTCCCAAACGCTGCGCGCTAACCAACTGCGCCACACCCCGGCGGCTGAAGTATAGCAAAGCACCTGCTACCAATCAAGCTAGGGGCTAGCTGGGTCTCAGTCTCAATAGAGAAAGATGAGGGTACAAGAACCATAACCGAGGCAAATATCTGAAGGCTCAGGGGAGTTAGCCTTATCCCAGTTGTTTAACCACTGTGTTCAGGCTACCTTCTCCATAAGTTTGGCGTATTCCTCATCCACCCTGTGTTGAATCTGCTTTATTGCCTCCTCAGATAGATGCCTGAACCTTCCCTGTAGCTTCAGGTAGTCAGTAACCGGTCTAAGTTGGGGTAAATCAACACTTAATTTATACTTGCCATCCTCTATTTCATAGAGAGGGAATATCCCTGTCTCCACCGCCAGGCTACCTATCCTGACCGTTAACTCGGTGGCAGACCTCCAACCAGTGGGGCAAACCGATAGGATATGAATGTAAGCCGGACCTTTAGTCGCTACTCCCTTTGCCACCTTATCCATCAAATCAAAGGGATAACTGGGGGAGGCAGTAGCTACATAAGGGATGTCATGAGCAGCAGCAATAGCCGGCATGTTCTTCTTCCAGGTGACCTGCCCTATGCTCGCCTTGCCGGCGGGGGAAGTAGTGGTAGAAGCACCAAAAGGGGTAGCTGAAGACCGTTGTATCCCGGTATTCATATAAGCTTCATTGTCAAAGCAAATATAGAGTAAATTATGTCCCCTCTCCCATGCTCCGGATAGTGCCTGAAGCCCGATATCACAGGTTCCGCCATCGCCAGCCATAACTACCACATCAATATCCCGTACTGGTATTTTCCCTTTCCTCATCATAACTTTCAAACCAGCCTCTATACCCGAAGCTACTGCTGCCGAATTCTCAAACAGGGTATGAATCCAGGGAAGACACCAGGAAGTGTAAGGCAATAGTGAGGTGCTAATTTCTATACAGCCGGTGGGGGAGACGATTATTGAATTCCGCCCCAGTGCTTTACAAGCCAGTCTTACCGCCAGAGCCTCACCACAGCCGATACAAAACCGATGACCAGAGGCAAGGTAATCCTCTTTAGTTACCAGCTGCGGAGACTGAACGGCATACTTCTCCCTTATTCTCCTCGGTACCACTCGAGGGATATAAATCGCATCCTTCTCCATCACTCCCTCACCCCATATATTTCAAATTCTTGCTTACTTCCTGTCTGTGATACTTCTATACCTCTATTAATTATCTGTTCAAACCCGTCGGGGGTAATATCCCTGCCTCCCAAACCACCAACGAAGCTGATTACCTTTGGCTTCTGGTCGTCATTATATAAGGCTGCCTTAATCTCGGAGCAAACTGGTCCCGCAGGCCCGCCAAAGGAAAGGGCTCTATCCAGTACAACAAGAACCTCGGCTTTGCTAACTGCCTGGCGGATTTCGGCAAAGGGGAAGGGTCGCCATAAGCGAAGATTTACCAGCCCGACTTTTCTACCCTCGCTTCTCATTTTATCTATAGCTATTGTTGCCGTCTCACCAAAGCTACCCATAGTTAATAAAAGTACCGAGGCATCTTCAGCGTGGTAGCAGTCTACAGGAGAGTAATGTCGCTGGAAAATATTACCAAACTCATTCCAGCACTGGAGGATTACCTCTTTAGCCGCAGTTAAATTTACTTCCTGTGCCTTCTTTGTTTCTGAATATATGAAAGGTGGAGCAAAGGCGCCCATAGTTACCGGTTTATCCGGATTTAGAGGCAAGAGGTGCTGATACGGAGGGATAAATTTGTCAACCTCACCCTGCTCCGGCATATATATAGACTCAATCATGTGTGACAGATGGAATCCATCCAGGTAAACTATTACCGGAAGCAAAACTCTCTGGTCTTCAGCAATACGGAAGGCGCATAGCACCTCATCGATAACCTCCTGACCATTTTCAGCAAATATTTGAATCCAACCGGTATCACGAATTGCCATAGCATCAGAATGGTCACCCCAGACACTTAACGGTGACGATAAAGCCCGATTAGCTACTGTCATAACTACCGGTAGCCGCATGGATGAGGCAATATACAGGACTTCATGCATTAACTCCAGTCCCTGACCGGCGGTAGCAGTAAATGTCCTAGCCCCTACTGCTGATGCTCCAAGGCAAGTACTCATTGCTGAATGTTCTGATTCCACAGGAACATAGGCGGCATCCAATTCGCCATCGGCCACTAGCTGGGCAAGGT
Organism: uncultured Dehalococcoidales bacterium; assembly: GCA_964616615.1. Taxonomy (GTDB): domain Bacteria; phylum Chloroflexota; class Dehalococcoidia; order Dehalococcoidales; family DAOVUZ01; genus DAOVUZ01. The sequence goes on along the minus strand of CAZTRJ010000007.1, from coordinate 24,463 downwards.
GCTCTACAATATGAGTCTGCGGGGTAATGGGATAGGCAGCCACCACATCAACATTAGCCAGCTTGACTGCTTCACCAATCGCCTGTGAGACCTCTATTCCTACCCTCTTTGCCATCATTCTTCCTGTTCCATAGTTATTGCCTGTGTCGGGCATTCACAAGCACAAGTACCACACCCCTTGCAGTAAAATAGATTGGACTCAAAATACCCCTCATCATTCTGGGTAATGCACCCCTCAGGGCAAAAGATGTAGCAAATACCACATCTTATGCACTTCTTACGATTGAGGCTCGGCCGTTGTGACCTCCACTCCCCGGTTTGGTAGTAGCTGGCACTACCCGGCTCAGTCACTATCAAACCAATTTCCAGGTCTTTCCAGGTTAGCTTATCACCGGGTTTAGCCAATTGCCCTACTCCTTTATTGAAGTTTCCTCGTAGGCTCGTTTCATAGCATTGATATTTTTCTCGGCTAAGTGCCCAAACCGCTGTTCCAGCGGCTCCAACAAAGACTCTAATTTAACCACTCCCGTGGCTTTTATCAAAGCACCAACCATAGTAGTATTGGTAATCGGCACCCCCAATAGCTCTCGAGCAATTCCGGTAGCATCAATTGTGGCCAGCCGCCATTTAGCCCCAAGCTCAGATTCAATATCCTGAACTGTTCTTCTGGTATTAATTACCAGCACCCCGTTTTCCTTAAGCCCTGAAGCAACATTCACAATGCGTAATAGACCGGCGTCAAGCACCACCACCACATCAGGTTGAGCTATTTCTGCCCTTACCTTGATAGGTTGTTCCGTGCTTATTCTGACAAAGGCTGAAACCGGTGCTCCTCTCCTTTCCGGACCAAAACTGGGAAAGGCTTGAGCATACTTACCTTCACTTATGGCCGCCTTTGCCACCAGTTCAGCAGAGGTAACCGCACCTTGACCACCCCGACCATGCCACCTGATCTCAATAAGCTGATTTTTATCTACCACCTTAATCCCCCTGCTTACTATTAAAACCGCCCCTGGAGCGACTTGAACGCTCGCCCCCAGCTCCGGAGGCTGGTGCTCTATCCACCTGAGCTACAGGGGCAATAATAAGCAATAAAACATTATACCACCATATGTCAAGCAAGGACGCAAAAAACTCCCATGCCTTCACCCCTGCTTAGCTCGAGGTAGGCGGTAGTTCCCGAAACTGTGCCTTACCTTTTCCTAATTTCCTTCTTATCAGCTTCTCCAGCTCAGGTATGAAGAAACCTACCGGTATCCCTATGAACACAAATGGCCACCACTCAGCAGGGAAAGCCGTCGTCCTGAATATGGTATTCATGAAGGGGACATAGACTATCATCAGGTCTATGATTATAGTTACTGCTACCCCGCCTAGAACCCACCTGTTGGATAAGGGGTTAAAGGTAAAAGCCGACCCAAAGGTTGACCTGGCAGTAAATATATAGCCTACATGGACAAACACCACCGTCATTAATGCTGCCGTTTGTGCTTGAGTTAATGCCAAGCTTTGTGCCGAAGTTAATACTATGTCGTGGGTAACACCTGGGGGAAGAGCCATATGCCCAAAGACCCAGTAAATCACAAATCCTGCCGCCGCCATTACCACTGACACCAAACCAACCCTGACGAAAAAGAGGCGATTAGCTATTTTTTCCTTGGGGTCACGTGGCGGAAGTTTAAGCAAACCCTTTTCCTTCGGCTCCATCATTAGCGGCATAGTAAGGAATACCGAGTCGAACAAATTTACCCACAATATCATTATTGGCTCCAGGGGAAGGCGCAGGGCAAAGAGGGCGACGAATGGAGCTATTAATATTGCCCCCATAACCAGTAGTGCCTGTCCGCCATTAGTAGCCAGGGTATAAAGGATAGCCTTTTCCAGATTATTCCAGGCATGTCTACCTTCCTCCACTGCCCCTACTATGCTGGCAAAGTTATCGTCGGTCAGAACCATACCGGAGGCTTCCTTGCTCACCTCGGTCCCGGTTATCCCCATGGCGACGCCGATGTCGGCTGCCTTCAAGGCTGGAGCATCATTCACCCCATCGCCGGTCATCGCCACAATCTGTCCCCTCTTCTGCAACTGCTTGGCTATCTTCAACTTATGCTCCGGAGCCACCCTGGCATAAACTGAGACCTTGCCTACAGCTTCATACAAGTCGTCATCGCTCATCGTGGCTAATTCCCGCCCGCTTAGAGCATTATCTTCACCATCGCCTATTATCCCCAATTGCCGGGCAATAGCCTTTGCCGTCAATACATGGTCACCGGTTATCATTACTGACCTTACCCCGGCTGTTTTACATTTACGGACTGCCTCAATCGCCTCTTCACGGGGCGGGTCTATCATCCCCTGCAGCCCGAGGAAAGTCAGTTCCTTCATATCTGCCGATTCCAGCGAGGTTTTCTCCTTAGGGACAGTTTTATAAGCCATACCGAGTAACCTCAATGCCCCTGCCGCCAGCTCATCCACCTTTCCCAATATATCTTCACTCTGTAGCGGCTCAACACCATCATCAGCTAACTGATTCTGGCACATCCCTAAAACTCTCTCCGGTGAGCCTTTTACATAGATGATATTTTGCTCTTTACCCTCGTGCAAAGTAGCCATATACATCTTCTCTGACTCAAAAGGTATCTCATCCAATCGGGGCGACTCATCAGCAATACCAGCTTTGGCTGCCGAGACAATCAAAGCCCCCTCAGTAGGGTCGCCAATAATCTGGTATCTCCCCCCCTCTTCGGTCAAGGTGGCATTATTACACAGGTAACCTACCTTCAGGGTTTCAGCAAGCACCTTGCTCTCCTGCGTCGGGTCAACTACCTTACCGCTTACAGCAAAGTCTCCACTGGGTTCATAGCCCACCCCACTCACCTCATAGTCTTTGCCGCTGGCATATATCCTCAATACAGTCATTTCATTTTTGGTAAGGGTTCCGGTCTTATCCGAACATATTACCGTGGTACAGCCCAGTGTTTCTGCCGCCGGCAGTCTTCTTATAAGGGCGTTTCTGTGCGCCATAGCTGTTGCCGCCAGGGCTAGAATTCCAGTTACTATCATCGGTAACATCTCAGGTATGGCGGCGACAATAAGGGAAACAGAAGCCAGAAAACTATATATAGCGGAAAAGCCAAAGAAGTAACCCAGCACGAAATTAATCCCGCCAAGGGTGAGGATGGCAATAACCAGGAACTTGGTGAAGGCAGCTATCTTCCGCTGTAACGGGGTAGCTACTTTCTTGGTCTCCTTCACCAGTTTAGCAATTTTGCCGAACTCTGTTTGCTCCCCGGTAGCTACCACAACTCCCTGGGCCAAGCCACGGGTAATGAAGGTGCCACCAAAGGCAATACAGCGCTGGTCAGCAGGAGATAAATTCGGTGTCGGAATAGGGTCAATATGCTTTTCCACCGGTGTTGATTCCCCGGTAAGAGCCGCTTCATCAGCGCCCGCATTTTTGGTAAAGAACAGACGTAAATCGGCTGGTATACTATCACCGCCCTCAAGGATAACCACATCGCCTGGAACCAGCTCCCGTGTCGGTATAACCTTCTGCTCTCCATCTCGGAGCACAGTGCACTCGGCTACCATCATCTTGCGCAGCGCTTCCAGAGCCGCCTCAGCCTTTCCCTCCTGAAAGAAACCTATTATCACATTGAGAACAACCACCCCCAGAATAACCACCGTATCCCACAGCATATCCTCGCCCATTACGGTAAGAGTGCCCGTAATCGCCCCTGCCACCAGCAGGACATAAACCAAGGTGTTATGAAACTGGCGTAAGAGGCGCATGAGAACACTTGGCTTTTTGAACGCCAGTTCGTTATAGCCACATTTCCCCAGCCTGACTTTTGCCTCGCTGGAGGTAAGCCCGGTATTATCCGTTTCCAGGGCTTCCAGAGTCTGTTCTACCGATAGCTGATACCATGCAGTCTCATTCACCAATGCCAATGCCTCCTTCTTTGGTATAATGTTATCACTTATTAAAACTTGGGATAAGCCAGTGGCAAAAACCAAGATATTATAGCAAGAGCCCGCTCTATTGTAAAGGGGGGTTCAGCCTAAACCATACCTGAAATGAACAAGACATAGAAACCAAAAATGTAAAGCCCGATTAAAGCCACGGCATACCAGCTGACAACGAAAAGGGTCTTGCGTTTCTGCCGAAATCGGAGCCCAACAATAACTAACAGGCTCATCACTATCGCCACTGCCGCCGTAACGAGATGAGCACCTGACGCCGAGGAGAGAATAGCCCCTTGAGCATAGAAGAGGTCAACCGGGGCGATAATGGCGATATTAAACATATTGCTGCCCAATATATTGGCGACCGCCATATCTAAAGCGCCCAAACGGAGGGCAGCGATAGTTACCACTAACTCAGGCATTGAGCTAGTAATGGCTAGAAACAAACTGCCAACAAAGCTGGCATCCCAGTTATAGGTCACAGCAATCTCATCGCTAATGAATGATAGCCATATTCCAGCACCAATAACTGCTGCCGCTGCCAGTATAAATCTGAGGTACATCATCTTTACCGGAATCTCAGCATACTGAGGTGAATCAGCTTCTAACTGTAGTGCCGGGTGACTACGCTCAAAACAGAACATCTGCCTCACCGCTACTAAATACAGGATAAGAATTACAATGCTCGGAATACCCACCCATCCCAGGACTAATCCAGAAAGCCCCTCTCCAGCCAGGATAGCTGCGGCAGCGATAGCAATAAGCAACATTCCCACACCAGCTGAGGCTACATGCCTCAAGCTTACTCGACTCAAAATCGGGGTGGGATGGTATAAGATATCCAGCAAAGCGAGGATAGCGAGGTTGAACAGGCAACTGCCGAAGAGAGTGCCCAGGGCTAAATCAGGGAGCCCGACTAAGGCAACGGAACTGACCCCAGTGGTTAATTCGGGCATGGAGGTAATGGCAGCCAAAAGCACCAGCCCTATCCATACCCCTCCCAAACCTGTCTTCCCAGCAATAGCATCACCATATCGGGCTAGCTTGGTCCCTGAGAATAGGATGATGACGAGACAGAGAAGAAACTTTAACCAAACCAAAGATTGAGGCTCCTACAGATTAACAACACGCTGTAAGCATACTATATCAAGGGCAAGCCCGTAAAGCCTAGATTGTTTATGAACCCTATCCCCTTCATGCAAGGAATACCTCTTCCTATTCTAGAAGAAGGGGAATTATAATGAAATGACCAGACTCATTTTTAGGGCAGTTCAATACTCCTTGTACAAAACGAGTCAACAATACTCAGTAGCAATTACTTAGCATCATCATCGCTTGGATTCGCCAATACAATATGCACAATTGTCGTAACCTTCTTTATGAGCATTAGTCAAGGAACGAAAGCCAACGATATTTTGTTTTGATATTTGTGCTACCCATGAACACTCTCTCATGTGTATTTCCCTCGTATTGATATTTCCAATGAATTCGAAATCGTTAAGCTTTTTCGTCTTTCCTTGCATCGGCTTTAAAATAGGTACTTTCGAACCTGCAAATAAATTTCCCTTTCTTCCAAGACTGAGCTGTTTCGATGACTCGCGGATTAGATTTCTTCCAACCTTAGTGGATAATCTTTTTAATCCCCCAATATATTGCTTCATTTCTTGATCGTATTGAGATATCTGTGAAATAAACGAAACCGGATCTGGAAGGACTCGTATTTTAGATATTTTGTATAATGATTTCATAATTTCTACAGACTTTTCTGCCCAATGCAATTTCACCAGGGTATCCCATGATTCCTCCAGAGCGTTGTTGAGTTCTTCTTCGTTCTCAGTATAAACATCTGCTATTACGTTATGAGAAAAACTCGACCATAAGCTCTTTTGCCGTTGTATGATCCACAATCAAGGCGTCACTACGGATACTGATAGCGACTTTGTGGAATAAGAGTAAGATTGATCAGCTCCCTGTGTCACTACTAATCCCTCAGGAGGTGAAATATCAAACTCTATTTGTTCAAGGTTCTTTCCCAATAGTGGTATACCTGGTATCGGATGGGAATCTAGCTTCCATGCATACGTTAGATCGGAAACCAACTTGTTAGTTATAGCAGTCGCAATCACATGCAATTCCGTTACCCTATAAGTAGTCCCAACCTCATGCCATGGTCCAAATTGTTCATACCATGAAGCAGAACTCGGAGTAGCATCGGTCGAAATCCCTAATAATTCATACATTAAGTAAGGGTCGATCCCGAATATTTCGCTGGCATACTTTTCTTTTATTATATCTACATGCTCAGTAGTAAGGGTACTTACTATGTCGTTGTAGCTTCCAACCTCTTCAGTTTCTTTATGTTCCTGTATGTGAATATCAAGAGTCGGAGGATCATTGGGTATTGGAGGAACAAGTAACTCTGGTGAAATAATCTCCAACGTTCCATCGCACTGCATATCTCCGTCGTGAATATGAAAACCATTAATATTGGCTTTCATTGTAAGGTCCGTATCCGGGATTTCTAGTTCATATTCCATCGGTATATTAAGTTCATCCATAGTCCGCCATAGCACATCTCCACAAAGAGAGAACATCACCATAGAAAACCAAGATAGGCTATTCAATTCAACCGCAACGCCTAATTCGTGATTCGCTGATACTGTAGGACAGAAGGCTCCCGAGAAACCCACACTAGGGTTAGCAAAAGGCCAACAAGGGAGATCATAAGCAATCCTGCCTTCTACATGTATGTATCCATCGTCTCGTAAGTCTATCGCCAAATTCTGGAGTATGATATTTCCGGAAGGATTAGGATTACCGTCCGTGTCAAATCGTTTTGGCATTTCCTCCCATACTTTCTCGAATATCTGTTGAATAATCCTTTCATGAATACCTATACTAAAATCGCGATTTGATTTTATGAAATTATCCAGTTCGGCTAAGTTACCTTTTGACTCTGCTGGTTGGAAGTTTACAGTAATAGCGAGTACTTCATGTTCACTAATTGATTTTCGATTAATTTCGCCAATTGGCAGAGAAAATCCTACCAATGTCGATGTTACAGGTGATACTGGAATCTCACCTAGCTCATCCTTTAAAAGATCTTCTATACATCCTTTGATATAGTTTATTGGATCATTCAAGAAGTCTTCAGGGAAACTGCCGAAAAGCTCTGGGAAAGAGGTCATCTTCTCAACTAACTCTTCTAAATCATCGCCTCCAACTGTAATTTGCTCAATGTCTTTTAAGTCTATATATAAATATTCTGGTTTACCATTGCTATCTTCGTGAACCTTCAATTCCACTATTGCAGAAAATTCGCCATGGGGTTTATTGATATTAATACAGTACACCTCTAATTCGAAGTCTATCACGATTCGCATTGATAATGGTGACCCGACGTTACAGTCCACTTTTGGAACATCCAGATAAATTTTTCTAAGAGGATAATCACAGTATGTAATCTCCTTGGGATAAAGATTTGAACAATGTACCGCTAGAACTGTTTGATCAATGAGTTTTTTCCTTAGTTCCACAACAAGGTCAAAATCTGCTACAACAGGATCGTCTTTTAATGCTGCCTTCTTTGAACCTATCGAGGTATCTCTGTCCAACTTCCTTCGTGAAACAAATTTAACGTTATCTATCCATGGTATTTTTCCTGTCCTTTCTATCTCTTGAATCATTTCTGGCGGAGCTTGCTTCCCTTCGAAGTGTAAAGTATGCTCAATATGTTCTTTGATTTCATCTGATAATTCGTAACCTGCTTTTTCCAATGCATAAACAGGATCTGCTAGAAATAGAAGGGCTAATGTTTTATCCTTGTTTACCTTTACTGATATTTTTCGTGCTATACCACCCAACTGTTCTCTCGTAGTAATTTTCTGCAATTTCACTTCAATACCCTCCTTTGTTATAAATAAAAAAGTGACCTGCCCTAATTAATTGGTCAGACTACTCTCAAAGTAATAACTTCTTGTGGGCCCAAAATAGATATACGGCTACATATCATTGTAGTCTATCATATGATTATAGTCAATCGGGATAATAAGAACAAGAGGGTTGATGCAGTAATGGATATTTGCTGAAGGACTACCTAGAGCTTGCCATTTGGCTTATTCATATATTATCTATACTCAAATATGTCGCACAAAGGTAATGCGGGGATTAAAGAACATAGAAACAGCCCACGACTTCATTCAAGGCTGGCTTGTGCATTATAACTACCTCAGACCGCATATAGCGTTAGACGACAAGACACCCGCAGAGGTAGTAGGCATAGACTATCCCTATGACAACTGGGCGGACATTACACGGCACAAGCCGTCAAAGCCTGTGATTATTGAACACCAACCTAGAGGTAGGGTTAAGTTACCACAGATACAGATTGGCAGAACACGAAAACGAGTTAGAGTGTCGAAGCGTGTGCGACGTGATACACCACCAACTACATTATCATCAGTGAGGTTATAAGGACGTGAGCCAAGACTACCAACTAAATGCAAATAAAACCAAAAAACTTGACAGGATGAGCCAGCTGTTGTTACAATGCTAATGCGTACATATGTATCTATGCCTAAGGAGATGGTGCCATGAGCAATAGGATGACAGTGGTATTTCACGATGAAGACCTTTATACCTACTTGAAGGTGGAGGCTGCCAGACGGCACAAACCAGCAAGCGACATCATTGCCGAGGCGGTGCGAGAATGGTTAGAGAGTCGTGAGAATGCTAAATTACTGTCAGTAGTTGAGGCTGCCCGCGCTGAATGGCAAGCAAAAGGCGGACGCCCACGGGCTGAGGTAGAGCAAGAACTAGAAGAGACAGTGACCGAAAAGGTACTGAGAGAATTCCTGTAGCTAGTGAAGGATTGTGAGAGAATTTAAATGGTTGCGCGTCCAACGGACCAAAGACGATACAACTCTAACCCCGAACCCGCGTCTCACAGGGTACAGGGGAAAGATCATGAACAGAATATTTAGACTAATATCTCTGGCTTTATTGCTGGCATTAGTCTTGCCCACGGTGGGGGCAGACGTAGCCCAGGCTGACCCAGGTTGGTACAATAGCTCGTGGTCATACCGCAAGAAGATAACGATAGACCACACCAAGGTTGAAAGAGAAGTATCCGGCGTTAACTGGTACAACGGTGACTGGCAATACCGCAAGAAGATAACGATAGACCACACCAAGGTTGGCGATGACCTGACCAATTTCCCGGTACTGGTAAACCTATCCTCTGACACCGACCTGACTAACGATGCCCAGGATACCGGCTACGATATCCTCTTTACCGCTTCCAACGGCAGCACCAAACTGAGCCACGAGATAGAAACATTTAATGGTTCCACCGGAGAACTGGCCGCCTGGGTCAAAGTCACTTCTGTCTCTACCGACATCGATACCGACATCTACATGTACTACGGGAATGCCGGCGCCTCAAACCAGCAGAATGCCACCGATGTCTGGAGCAATAGCTATGAAGCAGTCTACCACCTCCATGATGGCTTTAACGACGCCACCGGAAACCATAACGCCATCAACAACGGGTCAGTTGACACCACCGGGAGAGTAGCCAACGGGCAGGACTTTACCCCGGCAAATGACATATCCGCAGGCGACTGGAGCGTCAGCGGTTCCGCCATTACCCTTCAGGCTTGGCTTAACCCTGATGACTACGACCAGGATGACCCCCGCATTATCTCCAAGGCAAACGGCGGCGATGCCAACAACCACGTCTTTATGCTCGGACTGGGTGGCAGTGGGAATAAATATGTCAGAGCCAGGATTAAAACCGGCACCAGCGATACCAGCGGCACCACCACTCTTGAGTCGAGTTCATATCCGGTAGCCGCTGGTAACTGGCAGCTAGTGGCGGTAACCTATGACGGCTCAAACATGAGACTGTATAATGATGGCATTGAAGCGAATAGCACCAGCAAGAGCGGAGAACTGCGTCTAAACGACTGGGATATTACCATCGGGGATAATCCTGATAACTCAGATACCGGCTGGGCATCACTGGACGGTAAACTGGATGAGGTCAGGGTATCATCAGCCGCCCGCTCTATAGAATGGCTCAGAACCGAATACAATAATCTATCTTCACCAGCCGCCTTCTACAGCCTGGGAACGGAACAGACCTCTCCGGCACCGGAGGAATCTTACCTGACCAATTTCCCGGTACTGGTAAACCTGTCCTCTGACACCGACCTGGCTAACGATGCCCAAGATGATGGCGATGATATCCTTTTTACCTCTTCTGATGGTACCACCAAGTTGAGCCATGAGATAGAAAGCTTCAACGGCTCTACAGGAGCTTTAGTAGCGTGGGTGAAAATCCCTACCCTCTCCGCTGCATCTGATACCGACATTTACATGTACTACGGCAACTCCGGTGCCAGTGACCAGCAGAATGCCAGCGGTGTCTGGGATGGAAACTTTATGGCCGTCTGGCACCTGGATGAGAGCCCCGATGACAGTACCGCCGGACACTATGACTCCACCACCAATAATAATACCGCAACCCCGTACAACTTCCAGGATGGCGGGGGTGGTTCTACCAACGCTACCGGTAATATTGACGGAGCCGACCACTTTAAGGGTGACGATGACTGGGTACAGGCAGCGAACAGCTCCAGCCTGAATATCACCGGCGACCAGATTACCCTCAGCGCCTGGGTAAAGTCAACCGCAGACCAGAACGATGACGCCGGTATTGTCATAAAGAATGTCGACTCTACCTACAACTATAACCTGAATGTCCAGAGCGGTGACCAGGGTAATTTCAGGGTTACCACACCAGCCGGTGAAACCTATTTGACCGGTTCAACGGTTCTGCAGCAGGGCCAGTGGTACTTGCTCTATGGTATCTACAATGGTACTACGGCTAGACTATACTTAAACGGTAGCCGGGACGCCACCGCCAACCGCACCGGTAATATCCTGCCGACGTCTGAGCCAGTGCTGATTGGTCGACGTGCCATCGGTGATAATCGCTTCTTTGAGGGAATTATTGATGAAGTCCGCATCTCCAACATTGCCCGTGCCACCGACTGGATGGCCACCGAATACAATAACCAGAATTCGCCAGGTACTTTTTACAGCGTGGGCAGTGAGGAAACATCTCCACCCAGCGCACCGACGGTAACCAACTCTACCGGGGCGTCTAATGTTACCACCAGTGCTGCCAGGTTAAACGGTGAGGTTACCAGCACCGGCCATGAAAACCCCACCGTCCACATTTACTGGGGAAATAATGATGGCGGCACCAATCCAGGAAGTTGGGACAACGATGTCAACCTGGGGGTTAAAGGGGCGGGAACCTTCTACACCGATATAAGTAGCTTAAGCCCCAACACCACCTACTACTACCGGTGCTATGCTACTAACTCAATCGGCGGTGACTGGGCAGATAGCACCCAGTCTTTTAATACTACGGGCTGGTATAATACTAGCTGGCAATACCGCAAGAAGATAACGATAGATAATACCAAGGTTACGGCAAACCAGACTAATTTCCCTGTCCTTATCAGTGTAACCGACACCGATTTGCGAGACGATGCCCAAGATGATGGCGATGATATCCTCTTTACCTCTTCTAATGGTACCACCAAGTTGAGCCATGAGATAGAAAGCTTCAACGGCTCTACAGGAGCTTTAGTGGCGTGGGTGAAAATCCCCACCCTTTCCTCCAGTACTGATACCGACATCTACATGTACTACGGCAATGCTTCTTGCAGTAGCCAGCAGAATCCCACTGGCGTCTGGGATTCTAATTATTCAGCGGTTTGGCACTTAAACGAAGATCCATCAGGAGGAGCTCCCCAGTTTAATGATAGCACGAGCAACAATTACGATGCGAGCAATGTTGGCGGATTGACATCATCAGACCAAATTGCAGGCAAGATAGATGGAGCATTGGAATTTGACCATGCAAGCGATGATTATGTCACTGTTCCCCAAAGCTTAAGTATTACTGGTAATGCAGTTACGGCGGAGGCTTGGGTTTACTCAGCAGATTGGTCTGTAGGAGACGATTCAGTTGCGATTAACACAGGGGGAGCAGTGAACTATGAGCGATTTTTCTTGGGGGTAAATGAAGCTGGAAACCTCAATTGTCGAATAACAACTACCGGTTATAATACCCGCTTTGACCAGGGCGCAGTTGCCACCAATCAGTGGGTCTATATAGTGCTTAGATACGACGGAAGCACTATGAAGGGTTATATTGACGGAAGCGAAGCAGCCTCTACGGCCAAGAGTGGGAATATCGGTGCAACCGATGTGGCTGGTCACATAGGTGCCCGCTTTGATAATAGGAGGTTTTCTGGACGTATAGATGAAATCCGTGTATCCAATGTTGCCCGGTCACCTGAGTGGATTCAAACCAGCTATAACAACCAGAGTTCTCCCTCTGCTTTTTACAGCGTGGGCAGTGAGGAGACAGCTATCCTAGCGCCAACGGTAACCAACTCTACCGGGGCGTCTAATGTTACCAGCAGTGCTGCCAGGTTAAACGGTGAGGTAACCAGTACCGGTGGTGAAAACCCTACCGTCCACATTTACTGGGGAGATAATGATGGCGGCACCAATCCAGGAAATTGGGACAACGATGTCAACCTGGGGGTTAAAGGGGCGGGAACCTTCTACACCGAT
>CAZTRJ010000007.1:0-11739 GCA_964616615.1 uncultured Dehalococcoidales bacterium | reverse complement strand
GTTAAAGGGGCGGGAACCTTCTACACCGATATAAGTAGCTTAAGCCCCAACACCAACTACTACTACCGATGCTACGCTACTAACTCAGCCGGCAGTGACTGGGCAGATGCTACCACCCAATTTACCACCCAAATAGCAGCCCCTACGGTAACTACCGCTAATGCCACTTCAGTTGAGGAGACCACGGCTACTGGTAACGGTAATATTACTAATACCGGTGGTGAAAATTGTGATGTGCGTGGGGTGGAGTGGGGGACGACATCAGGTTTCTATCCCAATAGTATGACCGATTCAGATCCCTTTGGCACTGGAGCCTTTACCAAAGGTATGATTGGACTCAGCCCAGGAACCACTTATTACTACCGGGCCAAAGCCCATAATTCTGCTGGTTGGGGTTATGGGAGTGAGCTAACCTTCCTGACCAAACCTGATGCGCCAACTGCCTTTTCGGCAACCACCGCCAGCAGCACCCAGATAGACTTGAGCTGGACAAAAGGCAACGGTGCTAACAAGACTATGGTCCGCCGCAAAACGGGGAGTTATGCCACCAGTGTAAGTGATGGTGACCAGGTCTACTTTGATACCGGGACCAGCGTATCAGACACCGGCCTATCCCCAAGCACGACCTATTACTATCGGGCTTGGTCTGAGGTTACTGTTACTGGTAGCCAACAATGGTCTGATGGCTACACTGAGGCCAGTGCTGCGACTTATAGTGCTAGTAGCACATTGTATGTCGATGATGACTATACTGCGGCTACATCTGGTTGGGGCCTTGACCATTTTGCCACCATCCAATCTGCCGTTAATGCTGCCTCTCTTGACAGTGCTATTCTGGTGGCAGCCGGGACATATACTGAGGATGTTGTGGTAAACAAGCAACTTACTCTCACCGGTGATGTCAGCCAGCCCAGCAATGTTATTGTGGATGCCGGTGGTAATGGCAAAGCTATTACGCTAAGTGCAAACGGCTGCGTGTTGCGGGGATTCACAGTTCGGAATGGCGACTATGGAATCTATCTCGGCAACAACTGCGAGAACAACACCCTGACCAGCAACATTGTTAGCTCAAACACCTACGGAATCTATTTCAAGAACAACTGCGAGAACAACACCCTGACCAGCAACATTGTTAGCTCAAATACCTACGGAATCTATTTCAAGAACAACTGCGAGAACAACACCCTGAACTTCAACCAAATATATAGCAACACCCAATACGGGGTGGAGAACAGTGGCAGCGGAACGGTAAATGCCACCAACAACTGGTGGGGGGCTAATGATGGACCGGACAACGATGCTGGTGTAATCAATGGCTCAGGCGACAAAATCTCAACAAATGTCGACGCTGACCCGTGGCACCTGAAACAAATCAGTGATTTAAACGCCACCAATGCTACCGAGAGTTCTATTGATTTATTCTGGACAACAACTGGGGCCTGGGATGATGATTACTTTGATGTCCGCTATTCAACCTCAACAATTACTTCAGGTAACTGGAACAGTGCCAGCCGGGCGACTGGTGAACCCACACCTTCTACCACTGCCAATGCCTCTCAAGGAATGAGGATCAGTAGATTAAGTGCTGATACCACATATTATTTCGGGTTGAAGCTAATAGACGGGGATATTGCTAGTTCAGAGATTAGTAATATTGCCAGTGCTACTACTTTAGCCACAGCTGCAACCGATATCACACCCCCCAGCGCGATTACTGATTTGGTAGCCTCGGCCGGCACACCAACCACAACCAAGGTGGTTCTTACCTGGATGGCAAAGGGCGACGATGGAACCTCGGGCATTGCCTCCAGATACATTATCAAACGGTCAACCTCGAATATTACTGCCGATAACTTTGATTCGGCAACTACGGTGTATAACAATCTGACCCCCGAGGCAAATGGCGAGAGCGAATCTTTTACTGTGAGTAGACTGTCCCGCAATACTACCTATTACTTTGCTATCAAGATTCAGGATGAGGTGCCCAATACCTCAGCTATGAGCAACGTGGTCGGTATTACCACATCCAATACCCTGCCGACGGTAACCGGCATTTCACCGACCACCGCTGATAATGGGCAGGGGAGGACACTGACTATTACTGGCACCAACTTTATAGGTACTGGCACCACGGTAGTGCGTCTTGTCAGTGACGACAACACCTTTGACCTTACCAGCGTTACCTATGTTAGCCCGACGCAATTAACCGCTGTGGTCCCCCTCGGGGCGCCTACGGGGACCTATGAAGCCAAGGTGATTAATGACTACGGTAGTTCAGCACTCAGCTCAGCCACCTATATAGTTACGGCAGCACCGACACCCCTTCCTGTAGTAACCAATCTAATCCCACAAATGGCAGCCAGCAATACCGCAGTTAGTGGTGTGAAAATCTTTGGGAACAACCTTACCGGTGCCACCGCCGTAAAGTTCGGTGATACTGCGGCTACAAGTTTTACGGTAATTAGTGACACCAAGATTACTGCTGATGTGCCCGGGCTTACTGTTGGCGAATATGATGTTAAAGTAACCACCACCGCTGGCACCAATGGCATTAGTGCCGTTAAGTTCAGAGTTTCTGCCCCGGTGGTAATTAATTCAGCCACTACCGAGGACACAACTACGTCTGAGGTGATTGACCTGAGCGATACCAATGTAATCCCGGTCCAGATGACCCTGACCACCGATACGTCTGAGACTGCCACCCAGGCTACCTGTACTGATGCCGAGATTGAGGTAGTAATCCCACCCCAGACCACGGTAGCTACGAGTGATGGTACTGCTTACACTGGGAACATTAACCCGCCGCGCCTGGTCAAGCCTGATGAGTCAGTATTAACTGATCTTAGCGATGACGCCCTCGTCATGGAGATGGGTAATCCTGAGGAAACGCTTCGCTTCGACCAGGAGTTTGTGGCGACGATAACCGTTACCTACTACACTCAGCCCCTTATCTGGTATTACAACAAGGATACCGGAGCCTACGAACTAGCGGGCAAGACGGGCACCAAAGACGGGATCGACTATGTGCCCGGCGGGACGAAGCTCAGTCAAGAGGATAACGTTTACACTATGGGTTTGCTACTTGACCATATGTCTGATTATGTAGCTGGTGTCCAGCCACGTATTACCAGTGCGCCCGCGTTTGCGACCGGCGGTATTAGTTTTACGGTTGAAGGCGTTAATTTCCACCCCACGGCATCCACGGTTTACTATGGTAGCAATGAAGGCACGATCATATCAAGGACATCAACAACTGAAATCGCCGTTAGTGTGCCCGGGTCCGGAAATTGGACCCTAAAGGTAGAAAACCCTGATACGCTTTTCGACACTACGGCAGTAGAGGTCGTAGCTCCACCGGGTGGGGGCGCAGCTCCACCAGCTCCCGCTGAAGCTATCCCAACTCTAGGTGTTACTGTGGTATCACCCTTTGTTAGTGCTAATGGTATATTTACCCAAGGAGTTACTGGTAGGTCCTTTGATGAGCTATGTCATCTAACCATACCCCAAGGCACAAAGGGCACTACCTAGGATAAAGAGCCGCTGAGCCAAATGACTATCCTGGAGATGATAGAGCCACCGCTCCCGCCTGAGGATGCCTATGTTATCGGTTCAACCTACGATATTGGACCTTCGGGGGCTACCTTTGACCCGCCGATAGCCTTGACTATAAAATACGACCCGGCGACGTTGCCTCAAGGTGTTGCCGAAGAGGATTTGTATATTGCTTACTGGGATGGCTCGAAGTGGGTTGCCCAGGCAAGCACAGTGGATACCGAGGCGAATACACTCTCTTGCGAACTAAGCCACTTCAGTGCCTTTGCGGTTATTGGTTCCGTTGCCCCACCACCAGTACCAGCTGCCTTCTCAGTATCAAATCTCTCTATCCAGCCGGCAGAGGTTGAGCCTAATGAGGCGGTAACCATTTCTGTATCTGTGGCTAATATCGGTGGTACGGAAGGTAGCTACACCGTGGTCTTGATGGTAAATGGTGCGACGGAAGCGGAGGAGAGTGTAACTATTGCTGCTGGTGACAGCCAGAGTGTTAGTTTTAGCGTAACCCAAGAGGATGCTGACAGCTACAGTGTAGCCATTGATGAGTTAAGTGGCAGTTTTGTCATAGTAGCGCCAGTAACACCGGAGGTTGAACCCCCAACCAACTGGATTCTGGTAGGCGGGATAATAGCCGGCGTGGTGCTGCTAGAGGGATTGGGCATCTTTTTGCTGGTTAGGAGAAGAGTATTAGAGTATTATTAAATAGTTGAGGCAGATTAAGCCCTCGGCGTGGGTAGGCCGAGGGCGGTGGGTGCTTTTTCGTATTTTGGCGTAACGCTAATACTGACCAAACAGACCCAATATAACCATTGTTCCCGGTAACAAGGACGTTCATATTTTCTTCCTTATTCAAGATGGTCTTTATTTTGCTTCTGCTCTTCCCTAATCAAAGACGTCAAAAGGTGTTCAATCAATAGGTGAACGTCTTCCACTTTCTGCATATAAGAACTTGGAACATGAATATTTTCCTGAGCACATTTAACCAATTTACCACCGTCACATCCAGAAAGACCAATAGTGAACCCACCATTTCTATTGGCATACTCAATAGCTTCGATTACATTCATTGAGCTTCCACTAACACTTATCCCGATAACAACATCACCAGGTTCCATTAAATTCTTTAGTTGCTCTACAAAAATCTGTTCATAGCCCTCGTCATTTGCCCAAGCGAGCATATTGGGAATATTGTCAGTCAGGGCTACCGCTTTGAATCTGGGAAATCCGTCAACTATTGTGCCCTTAGACAGGTCTCCAACAAAATGCGATGCCGTTAAGGCACTGCCTCCGTTTCCCATTATGAAAATGGTGTTCCTATTTTCCCTAGCTTTTATTAGTATTGAGGCTAGCTTATCTATTTTATTTATTAGGTCTTCCTCCCCTGAACCTAATATCCTCTTTATGTCCTTCAAGTATTCCTGGATAAACTTTTTTCTGAATTCCTTCATTGTCAACCACCTGAATTCATCTAATAGCTGGTATAGATTATTTTACTCCCCTCAGGTTCAAAATTGAAAGGCACTTCCCTAACCTTGTTTTGAGTCTTCTTTTGGCAATATAGTAACAAGAATCCGCCACCATCATAACCCGGAATTTTACCGCCGATAGCCCTGGATTCTCTTTGGCAAATAAGTTTTTCACAGTATTTCATCTACCATAGTTCTAACATATTTGGCTATCGCTGGCGAGGCAGTGAGGCCCGGTGATTCTATCCCTATTAGGTTTATAAATCCTTCTAGGCTCTTGTCATTCTCATGCCTGATAACAAAATCCCTAAACTCTTCTTCCTGCCCTTGTAGCTTTGGTCTAATACCAGCAAAATCCGGCTCCAGGTCATCATACTCTATGACTGGGAAAAAATTTCTCACTGAATCATAGAATTCTTGCTTGCGTGTTCCATTAACCTTGTAATCTATCCTATCCACATAATACGCATTTGGCCCCAGCTTTATTCTCCCTTGCAAATCCGGCGTGACATGGATTCCAAGTCCTCCTTCAGCTGACTTCGGCACCGGGTATATCAGCCTCTTGGTCAGGCTCTGGCTAGTGCTAAAGTATTCTCCCTTGCAGTAATGCAATTTATACCCGGCTTTGATTATATCTATCCCGGCAAGCTCTGCTATCTGGTCAGAGTTAAGACCTGCGGAATTGATTAAGACTTTGGTCACGAAGGAAAAACTTCCGGCAGGGTCTTCTATGGTTACTTTGTATTTATTAGCTAATTTTTCAATTCCCACAACCCTTGCTTTATAAACTATTGTGGCGTTATTATCCTTGGCTTCTCCGATAAAATACTTCATAAGGGCGTAGGAATCCACAATGCCGGTTGACGGGGAGAGTATGGCAGCCAAAGCATTTACCTCTGGCTCTAATTCTTTAGCCTCTTGCCTTGATAGCAAGACTAGACTTATGCCATTTTTTTTACTATTTTCTAGCAGCCTTTCCAACTCTTTGATTTCTCTATTCTCAGTTGCCACTATAAGTTTCCCCAACTTCCTGTAACCTATACCGTATTTTTCACAGAGTTCATAAAGCATAGCATTTCCTTCAACACTCAGCTTGGCTTTTAATGAACCAGGTGGATAATAAATGCCAGCGTGAATCACCTCGCTGGTTCGGCTGCTTGTTTCCTGTCCAAAGGTCTCGTTCTTTTCCAGCACGCAAACATCTCTATCTTTAGCTACCTCGGCAGCTATGGCTAACCCTACCACACCGGCTCCTATAATGGTGACTTCTACTTCTTCCATCAGATGAATTTCCTGTGGATTCCGTGTTTAAGCATCTCTTCAATATGTTCCACAACCTTGGAGCCAAACTTTTCTCTCACCATCTCTATATACTTTGGGTTGCTGATAAATATCGGCTTGGCATCGGTAAGGTTTCCTCAGCATACTGTCCGTACCCGTGCCACTCTTCAGGAAGGACTCGCTAATTAGTTCATGGCAATGCTCCTGCCGTTACCAGTGTTATGTAAGCTTCAGGCTATCTAGACTACTAAAGTAATTTGCTATCTACAGCCTTCCCCCCTTTTAACTTTGCATTATACCCCAGTATGGGTTTTTCAGTAAAGAATTAAGGGTCAGCTGCTCTGCCAATGAGGTCACATTTGCTTGTTCTGTTACCTGTTGAACAAAAGTCCATCTTGTTCAGTAGGGGTCACATCAGCTTACTTTGTGTGATTAGATACAAATGAGCAATTACCAGGTAATTCTAGAATTTAAATAATGCTGTCTGCTCCGCCTTTCTTTTCTCTACCTCCTCTTCCCGCTTCTGTCTTCGCTCTGCCCGGCTCCTCTCTACCCCTACTTGTGTCCTCTTTCGATAGGGCCACTCCTTGAGCCGATTTAGCTCTCCCATTTGGTGGTCACTAATTGAGTCTACTGCGATATCGCCTGGCATCTCGTTCTTACCCCACTTGCGGTATGTCCTGGTGGCGATATACAAGCGGATTGTGCACCTCACCGGAACCCGTTAGGCCCATCTTATTCCCTATACCCTGAAAATGCATCTGTTAGCTTCAAACTAATATACAAGCGTTATGTGCAATGTCCATTGAGAGGTGGGGAAAGGAATAGTTATATCTATCCTACTAGATTAAGTAACGGTGAGTTGCCATCTGCTTAATAATAATCCCGCAGATGGCACATTCTTTACCCCGCTTCGACCTCGCTATCCATCCACTTCAGGTAATCTTCATTCCCACCAATAATGGGCAAGGCAATTATCTCAGGGACATCATAACTGTGAGCTCTTTTGACCATATCAGTGATTTCGGGAAGCAGCGATGCTATAGTTTTGACAATTAAGAGGCTTTCTTGAGCTGAATCGATCTTACCCTGCCACCGGAAAAGCGAGTCCACCCTTGGCATGATGTTTACGCAGGCAACCTTTCCTTGATTAAGTAGCAGGTCGGCTATGCTGTGAGCTTCTTCCTCAGTGGCAGTGGTAATTAGGACAACCACGTGGCTTGCTTCTTTCATCAGTCCCTCCCTACCTCCATCATCTTATCCACAGCCATCTTTGCCTTAAGGCGAATCTCCTCAGGCACTTTAACCTCGGGAGTCATCTCCTGTAAAGACCATAATACACTCTCCAGGGTGATTAACTTCATTCTGGGACAGATTGCCTGTTCTGAGGCAGGAATGAATTTCTTGCCCTGGTTCTCCTTCCTAAGCCGGTGTATTATACCTATTTCCGTTCCCACAATCATCTGGGTGACATCTTCTCGTCTGGCATATCGGCAAATCCCCCCCGTGCTTAGAACTTCATCTGCGAGGGCTATAACTTCAGGCCGGCACTCCGGGTGAACAGCTACCTTAGCTTGAGGATACTCCTGCTTGAGGTTGGTAATATACTGCGGCTGTATCCTAATATGAGTGGGGCAAAAACCGGGCCAGAGTATCATCTTTCTAGCAGTCTTGGTAGAGATATAATGACCCAGGTACTGGTCGGGGACAAATAGTATCTCCTCGGTGTCCAGGCTTTCAATGACCTTAACGGCATTAGCAGAGGTGCAACAAACATCTGACTCTGCCTTTACCGCGGCCGATGAGTTAATGTAGCAGACCACGATAGCACCTGGGAGCCCCCTTTTCCTCTCCCTCAGCTCTTCAGCAGTGACCATATCTGCCATGGGACAACCAGCATGTATATCTGGGAGTAGGGTCACCTTATCTGGGCAAAGGATGGAAGCCGTTTCTGCCATGAAGCGAACTCCACAAAATACTATTACATCAGCATCGGCCTTGGCTGCCTTTTGGCTCAACTCCAAGGAATCACCAACGAAGTCAGCTATATCCTGAATTTCACCCAACTGGTAGTTATGTGCCAGAATAATGGCATTTCTTCTCTTCTTAAGGCTTATGATTTTTGCTTTTAGCTCGGCATCACTATTTGTCATCACGCACTATCCTCCAGTCACTGGGATTATCCTATAGCCATTTTCCTTTAGGTAATCGGCTACTCTGTAGCTTGGTCGATTGGGTTTTGGCGAAAGACCGACCACAGCAACGACTCAGCTGGCATTCAGGATTTCTTCCTCTGTGCTCACTTTTTCACTTACAAAGATTTATATTTCTCAAGGGAATCATAGAAAGCCCTCCAGAAGGGGTCAACTATAGGGTGCTTGAGTTTTCCCTCAATTCCCTCGCTTACCAGAACCATTCCCTTCTCCGGCTCGGTCAATTCCCCTACAATAGAGGAAGCGATTCCCTTATGACCTAGGGTATTCACCACCTCCCGGGCTTTGTGCTCACGGCAGGCGATGATTAGTGTCCCCTCGCTAATAGAGGCGTAAGGGTCAATACCAAAGTAAGAGCATATCTCCGTTATACCATCATCAACCACAATCTGTTCCTTGTCCACCCTCACTCCTAAACCAGCCGCTTGAGCTACTTCATACAAGCCACCCCATATCCCGCACTCAGTGGCATCATGCATAGCAGTAACCCCATCTTGCCTCACCCCCACGCTTACCGCGGTCATGGCATCCTCCACCACCGACATCTTATAGAATACCTGCTGTGCCCTCTGGCTAAAGCTAAGCCCAAATTCCCTCTCAATAAGCCGGGGGAACATAGCGGCGAAGATACCGGTTGCCTCGATAGCCGGTCCTTTGGTGATGATTATCTTATCCCCAGCCTTAGCCATCTTAGGGGTAACATATTCATCTTTCTCACCAACACTGATTATGGTAGCTCCACCCACCATAGGATAATGGCAATTCTCATATCGGGCAGTATGACCACAGATGACGGAGATTCCCAATCGTTCACACTCCCGGTGCATGGTATCCCACACTATCTCCAGCTGCCCTTTGGTCATCTCCATAGGTAGGTTCAAATCTATGGATAGAAACCTAGGTTTCAGCCCGCAGGTCACGGCATCAGAGGCGAGGATATGAATAGCAAACCAGGCAGCCCTCTCCCAGCCATACTCGGGGACGATGAATACCGGGTCAGTTGTAAATGAGACTGCCTTGTTCCCGATTTCTACTATTCCCACATCCACCCCGTGCTGGGGTCCAACCAGAACCTTTTCACTCTTAGCCCCTAGCCGGGGAAATATCAATTCATTGAATATTTCAGGGGAGATTTTACCAATTTCAGGGATTTCATTTGCTTTTGACAAGGTAGTCCTCAATAGCTGATTTAAGCGCTTCCTCAGCCAGAACCGAGCAATGCATCTTAATCGGGGGCAGCCCATCCAGGGCTTCAGCTACCGCCCGATTGGAGATTTCCAGCGCCTCATCTATGCTCTTCCCTTTTACCATTTCGGTAACCATAGAACTGGTGGCGATGGCAGCTCCACAGCCGAAGGTCTTGAATTTAGCGTCAACGATGGTGCTATCATTCACCTTGATGTAGAGCTCCATTATATCGCCGCATACCGGGTTCCCTACATGTCCGATGCCATCGGGATTTTCTATCTCTCCTACATTCCTCGGGTTCTTGAAGTGCTCCATCACCTTCTCACTATATAGTGACCAGACATCATGCATCTTTCCCCCTCCTATCTTTAGCTTTTCAGAAGCGGCGACATAGCTCGGAGCTTAGCTACCACTCGGGGTAGAACCTCTAGAACTCGCTCTATCTCCTCCCCACTAGTCCACTTCCCCAAGCTAAACCTTAACGAGCCATGCGCCTGCTCCGGGGGCAGCCCCAGTGCCAGGAGCACATGGGATGGTTCCAGGCTTGCTGAGCTGCAGGCGGAGCCGGTAGAAGCACAAATACCCTCCAAATCAAGATTCAGGAGCATTGACTCCCCTTCTACATAATCAACACTCACATTGACATTGTTGGGTAGCCTCTTTAGGGGATGACCATTCAAGTGGGCGTGGTCAATCTGCTCCAGGAGACCTTTAATGAGCCGGTCACGAAGATAAGTCAGCCGCTCTGCTTCTTCCCCCATCTCCTGCTGGGCAAGTTCTACCGCCTTGCCCAAGCCAGCAATCCCGGGAACATTCTCCGTGCTCGCCCGCCGCCTTCTCTCCTGGTCACCTCCATGCATAAATGGGATTAGTTTGGTGCCTTTTCTGATATACAGCGCTCCCACACCCTTGGGACCATACAACTTGTGGGCTGACATAGAGAGTAAATCCACCTTAAGCCCAGTCACATCCACCGGGATATGCCCCACCGCTTGCACGGCATCAGTATGAAAATAGATTCCCGCCTCCCTGGCAATTCTACCTATCTCGGCTATCGGCTGTACGGTGCCCATTTCATTGTTAGCCTGCATTACCGAAATGAGGATGGTTTTATCAGTGATAGCCTTTCTGACATCGCCGGGGTCAACCAGGCCATACTCGTCTACCGGAAGGTAGGTTACCAGGAATCCCCTTCTCTCTAAAAACTTACATGTCTCTATCACCGCATGGTGCTCAATGGAGCTAGTAATGATGTGGTTCCCCTTAGACTCGTTGGCGAAAGCCACACCCTTTAGGGCGAAGTTATCCGCCTCGGTCCCGCTGCTGGTAAAGACAATCTCCTCACCCCGGGCACCAATAAGGTCGGCAACCTTGACCCTTGCCTCCTCTATAACCCCTTTTGCCTCCTGCCCATAGGAATAGATGCTGGAAGGGTTACCAAAGACATCAGTAAAATAGGGGAGCATTACCTTCACCACCTCGGGATGTGTCGGTGTGGTGGCAGCATAATCAAGGTATATCCTTCTCATTTCTTAACCCTCTACAATATCTCCGATGACCGGGTCGACCCTCACCCCCTTGCCAATCACCCAGGCGATGCCCTGCTCGATTTCTCTCTCTTCTCCCTCCAGCTCTAACACCACCCACCCCTTATCCTCGGATATATCAGCACGGCGAATATTGGTTACTACTTTGAACTGGTGACTGAGAGTATAAATAATGGGCTCCCTGATTAACTCCTGGGGAAAGGTAAACATTACTTGTCTTTTGACCATCTTAGCCCCCTTTATCTTTGTCGGGATTAAGTATAGCACAGGTGAAATATGATGACCTTAAACTCGCGCACCGAGTACCTCTTCAAATGATTCTGGACTGGGCTGGACAGTAAAGGGCTGGACAATGTCGGAGACTGTTTCCTGCGTCTTGGGTCCTGCCCCGGTGATAAAAGCCACGGTAAGCTCGTTCTTTTTAATTACCCCCGAAGCTGCCAGCTTCTTGAGCCCGGCAATCACTACTCCACCTGCCGCTTCAGCAAAGAT